>JAVEXI010000036.1:0-17084 GCA_034004165.1 Gudongella sp.
AATCACACCTTTCATCTCCTTGTAAGAAAATTTGCTAACTTAATCTTACAGGAATATATTTCAAGGTGGTAAACTTTTTCGCTGTCAAAAGCCTTTGAAGTGGTCAACTTTTATTATGTCATTTACAAGTGCTCTTCCCACTTCCATCCACTCCAATAAAAGCAATTATTTTTCCACCTGTGCTACCTATTTTTTTTGTTATGTCAAATCCTCTCATTCTTTGTTTTTTTAATCTCCGAATTTTAAGAACAAATCTATAGTAAAGCGATTTATAATTTGCTTGTAGAGAGTACATCCTTCTATATAGTCTTAGTTCTCTTCTTATCATAGGTGCCATTTTCCGAAACATTTGATTGTCTACTTTGTTATGTTCAATTAGTAACTCAACAATGTGTTTAGCGTTTCTAGTAGAAAACATTGTATTAGAAAATTCAAATAATTTTTTTATGTCAATTTTTTCTTTGAGGAATTTGTACTCAATTTCTAGTTCTTCACTAATCATGAATTTTCCTAAACATGCCTTTAAATAGTCTAAAGCTTTTGACTTTAACACTATTCTAGCAATCAATAAAATAATTTCTACATTAGGATCAGTAATCAATATATCATGCTTTTCATCTTTAATAGCTGTATTCAAAATTACATCTTTCCAAGGTAAAATATAGTCTTTTACTTGTGGTTTCCCAGTTGCAATTTGATAGTGTAAGTGTAAATGATGAATTACACCTGTTTTGCAATCATAAGCCAACCAATTTTCAACACCTGGATATTGCCCTATATGTATAGGCTCAAATTTCTTACATCCAAATCTAATAAGAATATTATCAACAACACTTTTTTTCTCTTGTTCGACTAATACATCATAATCAGATACACCCATAAAACTCTCAGCTAAATGTTGATTGCTTTTAAAATTTGCATATTTAATATCATTTTTTTCGAATTCATTAAATATTCTCTTAGTAATAATCAATTCATTCCGATAATCTTCAGCCATCAAAATATCTTCCCTTCTAATATAAATATGGATTTAAATCAAACAGTATCCCCCATAATTAGGAATATTAATCAGCTATTTATAAGATTCCAACTTCATTTTGTTTTTTGAAATATTATAGTCTAAATTTGCCAATATACTAAACATAATAAGATATGCATTTTTTTCTAAATCACCACTAAACATTGTTGTTATTAAAGAAAAAATAAAGAAAAATGTAAATGCATTGTTGAACCTAATTAAATTTTTGGGTTTTAATGCAAATATAAAAATGACTAATCCAACAATACCTGTTTCTGCAAGCAATTCAATAATAATGTTGTGCGGATATGTATGACCATTGTAGTAAAAACTTCCAACTCCTTTCCCTAATACTGGGCTACTAGTGAAATCATCCCAAGCAGCGAAATAAAGTTGAAGTCTCGCTCTAATATTATTACTTTCTAAAAAGCTTGATTCTCCACGCAAAAAATAGTCATCCATATTAAACCCAAATAAAACAAATACGGAAAATATCATCAAAATAATAATTATAGGAGCCAATTGTCGATATTTTCGACTTTTAATCAAGTTGAAAGAATAAATTAATATTGCAACAATTAATAATGATAAAAAAGGCCCTCTTGACCTAGTTAAATAAATCCCCCAACCTAATGTAATAATTATTGGATATTTAAACCACCTTTTTTCAAAGAATAATAATGCCGCAACGATGCCTACTCCTAATTCTCTAGCTACCCAAATAGGATTTAAGCCTAGAACAGTCATTCTATAATTAATTGGACCATCTAATAAAGATTGTACTATAAAAAAGCTTTGGCTTAGCCCAAACCAGATAAAAGCCATATTAATTTTTTCTATTAAACGATTATTTTTACAATATAAAATCCATATTGAAATAAATAAAGCTGGAAATATCCCTTTTAAGGTCACTAATATGATTTTATTGATAGCGTAGTCATAGTTGCTACCACTCGCAGATAATAGAAAGTAACTTAAGTATAGATAAATAACAAAAATGAACCAAGGAAGAAATATTCTAAATAAAAATTTTATATTGAAAATATTAATTCTACGTCTAGTAATAATCCCCTTTAGTATACTTATTAAAATTATTAAAATAGATATTGAAAACCACATTAAAAGTGCAGATCCCGAAAAACCTATTTTATTTAAAAAGTAACCAAATATCACAAGGCCATTGATAGGAATTAAAAATATCATCGGAATTCCTATCACAACAAATCCTGCTATCATAAAAAGAAAAATGTATAAATTCATCTAATATTCACCTATTCTATTCCTGGTTAGAATGCCAAAATAATTCTTCATTGTTATCACGAAAACTTTTTTTGTATATAAAATAATCTCTAACTAACTTAATTGATGAGGACATAGGTTTCTTGCTATAAATTATTAGTTTTAAAGCTTCAAAATAATGACGTCTTCTAAGGTATCGCTTAGCTAATTCTGTATAGTGGGCAAAATAAATGTCTCTCTTTTCAGTCTTATTGTATGAATTTATTATATCTTTGGACTTTTCTAAATATATGAATCTATATTCAACCCCTTTGGAAACATGACTTGCAATATTCCTCTTTAACACGTAACGTTTCATACATATTTCTGGTACAAATACTGCTTTATATTTAAATAAAACTCTTGTGCAAAATTCTAAATCTTGATCTCGCTTTAAAGCTTCATCAAATCCACCTAATTCTAGCCATACATCTCGTTTTATAAGTAATATACTAGAAAGCAAACTAATTTTTAGTTTAAGTAATTCTAAACATAAATCTCCTTCTTTTTCAGCATAAATAATCCTTTGCCTTCCTTCTTCAAAGTAATTTATATATGAAGTATAGCAAAGAGCATAATTATCATCTTTATTTGATATTACTTCAACCTGTAAGCGAATCTTATCTGGTAAAAATTCATCATCGTCATCCAAAAGTGCAATGTATCTACCTCGTGCTATACTTACTCCTGTATTTCTCGCTGCTGAACCATTCCTATTATATTTATGTGCAATATATCTAATTCTGCTATCGTCATAACTAGATATTATATTTTGGGTATTGATCTGTTCTTCAGTATCTTTTCCATTATCGTCTACTACAATTATTTCAATGTTTTCATAGCTTTGAGTAATTACACTATTAATTGCTCTTTCTATTATCTTTGAACCATTATAAGTTGGAATTATTACAGAAACTAAATCCATTAGCTCCTCCTATTAGATGTATTTAAATAGAATTTTTCTATCTTAAATACTTGTTCATCTATACTATATCCTCTACTATAAAAAATAGTGTCATCAATATTTCTATTATCTGATAAATTTATAAGCAAAATTTGTTTTGCCCAGTCTTCGACTTTCCTCAAAGATATTTTATAGACTTTCTCTGAAATAATTGCTTCATTTGGAATTTTTTCTGAAATTATGCAAGGTAACCCTGAAACCTGCGCTTCTATTAAAGAAATTCCTAAACCTTCAAAAATAGACGGAAATACAAAAACATCCATTGCCTGTAAATAATCAGAAATATTTGGTTGATTTCCAAGTAAAATAGCATCATCAATAACATCTAAGTCTTTTAATTGTTTTATTATCGAATCTTTTAATTCACCATCTCCTAAAAGTAACAATACTAAATTTTGATTCTTTCTTTTAACCTCGCTAAAAATTTGAATAAGAAATTTATGGTTTTTAGGGTATGTAAAACTTCCAACATGCCCTATTACAATTTTATTTTCAACACCTAATAATTTCCTCATTTCATCTCGTTTTATTTGGTTGAATAGAAACTTTTCAATATCGATACTATTTTTAAACAGTACATAATTTTCTTTCAAGACAACACTCTTACCAAAAAGCCATTTACCCGCGTCATTAGAGCATGCAAAAAGATAATCAACTCTATATCTCAAGGGCAATTGAAGAAGTTTTTTTATTAATCGCTCCACCAAACTACCTCTTGAAGCTGTGCTATGACTGTGTGCTATTGTAACAATTTCATTTACTCTTGCTATATCCAAATATATTGAAGCTGTACTTCTCATATGTCCATGAACAGCAGAAATTTCTGGATGTTCTCTAAAAAAATCTTTCCATTTACGCTTATATTGAAAATGATTTTTAACATTATATCTCGGCAACGAAAAAATTCTACCACCTAAATCAATAATTTCATCATCATAATCACATTTATCTTTAGTATGTTTTATGAAATCAAATTGAATTTTTGATCTGTCAATTTTTCTATAAATATTCATGACAAAAGTTTCAGCTCCGCCACGGTCTAATCTTCCTAAAACATGCAACACCCGTATCATTTTATCTAAAACCTCGTAGTTTTTGTCTTAATTTTCTTCCCGTAAAATATAATTGTCTTAATAAATGATCGTATAAACCATATTGTCTATCTTTCATTGCTACATTTGAATAGTCAACAAACTTATTTCTTTCTTTGTTAATAAAAAGTTCTAACCTATCAAAATCTACTTCTTCCATTTCATTTGGATGGTAACAAAATGTAATTAGCTTAATCGGTAATTTTCGAACTCTACCACACTGTTGAGGAATAAAATGAAACCCCTTATTTTTATAGATATCATTAGCAACAGTATCACTAATAACTCTAATTTGACTTATTTGTCTCAATGCTTCAAGTGTATTGAGGTCAAATGTATGTGATGGTGCAGAAAATATTTTTGGGTACAAACCTTGTTTTTCAAAGACTTCAAGTGCATTCTTTATTTTATCCTTTTGAACTTCAAGAGGGACACCAGCAAACTCAGATTGTAAATTTACGGGGTTTATTCCTCCGCATTTTGTAATATACACATGCGTATACCCATGAAGTGCAATTGTCCAGCCTTTCGCTTGCCATTTCCGAGCTTTCTTCCAAAAATCTTTATCCCTTTTATATTTAATCGTTATGTTTAAATCTTGATTATTTGGTATTATTCCAACAATAGGTTTAACACTATATTTATTTAATAAAAATTCCATTCTATCCCATTTTATAGTATCCATAAAATCAGAAGCATCATCTAGTCTCAATAAATACATTTATCTTCACCTCAAACCAACTCTAATTATTCCAAACCTTTTCTTTTTTATCAATAAATATTTCCTTTCGTATTTTAAATCCCAATATGTTATAAGCTAGAGTAATACCAACTAAAATTCCATTGAACTTCATTACCGTCCGTATATATGCACCATTACTAGCTCCTGTAATTAATAAGAGTCTTTTGTACTTGTTGCTTCTTGAATAATAATTAATTATATGACCTAGCATACTCTGATTTATTCCATAACCCCTGTGATTTTTTTCCACTTCTACATACGCTCCATAAATAGTGTCAGTATCAAGTTTAATCAGATTATTACTAGAAAGAGTTCTTCCACTTAGGCTATGTAACTCAAATTCATTTTTAAAAATCCACATACCTGCTATTGGAATTTCATTATGATCATATGTTAAAAAACAATCAAATCCAAGTTCTAACCAATATTTAATCTGGCTAATTGATACAGAATCTCGATTAACTTTCTTATAAAACGCCTGTATTCTCCCAACGTCTTTCGTGAGTTTAATTGATTCAATCTTCTTATTCCAATCTAAATTATACGTACTCTTGAATGGAATAATCAAGATGACCCCTAAATGACGTTGGAAAATGAAATGAAGTATTAAGTTAGGTTTTTTTAAAGCCAAACTAGTATAATATTTTATCTTCTCTAAAATGTTATAATTCATTCTTAAACTCCTAAATTGTTCTTAAAATCCTAAAATTTTGTAAAACCAAGTTTATATAAGAATGGTTTCAAGTCTAAATAATTAAGTATTAAATGAACATCTGCATTGGTAAACTCATAAATCCATTTGAATAATTTAACGTTTTTATCTAATACGTTTCTAAAGTCTGCAAATTCATTCATGATTTTTTTTGTTTTCTCTATCTTAATAGTGCTATAATCGTTTATTCCTACTGCTTCTTTACACCAAAAATAAGGCAAATTAGCACCAGCTTTAGTGAATGCATATCCATATGCGCCATTTCGAAAATTCATTTCAATAAAATATTTTCTATCTTTATCATACATAATTTCTATATCAAATATCCCACAAAATTGGATTCCTTTTATTAGAGATATAATCTGATTTTCAATTTCAGAATCAAAATTAAAGTCTAGCATTCCATATGTTGTACTTCCAGGAGCCCTATTCGATACTCTTATTTTATTTACGACACCAGCAATTTTTACTTCTCTTGAATTGTACATTGATAAGCCCTGAATGCCTACTTCTCCAATTTTATTGATGTATTGTTGCACAAATAACCTAATATATTTTTTTCTATATAATGATAACATTTGAATAAGTTGTTGAGGATTTTCAATTATTAAAATATCACTTTTGTCACCTTCTAAACTTTGAACTGGCTTGACTATGCAAGGCATACCAATATCATTCATTATTATACGACTGATATCTGTATCATTTAAACTTAATTCAACCACTTTACTAATAGGAACATTAAAACCATATTTTATTGCTAATTTATTGAGAATCTCTTTATTCATTAATGATGACATCGTTAGGTCTGTGCTTCTTATATGTGGAAAAATAAAATTGTCTTTTAATTTATCATAATTACAGTCAAGAAGATGCGCTGACAAGTCATCAGAAGGCAATAAGATTGGTAAATTGCTTTCTCCATCAAATTCATTTAAGATAATATTAATTGCATCTTCTTTTTGAGTTTCCCAATATTTTATAATATACTTGCTTTTTGTAACAAAGCTTCGTTCTGAATTGATTGATATAAAATAAACCAAACAGCCTTCTTCTCCTAAGCTTCTTATCAAACCTAAATCATTGTGATGTTGACCACCAAGTACAATTATTTTATTTGGCATATCTCTCATCACAGAATGTCCCCTTTCTAATAATTCTACTTATTAATTTCGTCCAAATACTTATCAATCACTATTTTCCTATCAAATTCTCTTTCAACCTTAGCTCTACCAGCTAATCCCATTCTGACTTTGTTCTCAAAGCTCAATTCTAAAAACCTCTTGACTATATTAGTTAAATCTAGAGTACTTCCTGTTTCAAACAAGTATCCAGTCACACCATCATCAATGACATCTTTAGATCCATTTATACTAGAAGCAATGCATACTCTTCCCATAGCAGCAGATTCTAGAAGTACATTTGGTATGCCTTCTCCACCATGTGACGGGAGTATAGTACAATGGCATTTTTCTATCCAAGTTCTTATATCTTTTTGAAAACCTAAGTATTTTATAATTCCTCTTGAATCATATTCTCCAATAATTGGTTTGTACTTTTCTTCTTCAATAAAACCTGCAACGAAAAAGTTAGTGTTTGGGTATTCAATTTTCACTGCTTTTGCTGTTTCTAGATACTGATCTATTCCTTTTAGAGCCATAATCCTTCCCATAAAAATGAAGTTTGTCTCTTGACCTGTGGGGAAGTCGCTTACTTGGAACTGTTCTAAATTAACGCCAGATCCTGGAAGTATGTCATAGTTTTCTTTAACCATATTGTTATTGACGAAGAAGTCCTTATCGCCACTGTTTTGAAAAAATATCTTGTATGAATTTTTAATTGACATCTTATATAGAAGTTTTGCAACTTCACTAACTAAGTTTCTTTTCAAGAAAATAGCACCAGTACCTGTGATATTGTTAACTTGCTTGTTCTTTGTAATATTTGAAGCTATAGATCCATAAATGTTTGGTTTAATCGTATATGAGAATACAATATCTGGTTTAATTTTTTTCATAATTCTTATATATTTTATAAACAAATCTATGTCTCTTACAGGATTGATTCCTCTTCGATCAACAGGAGTCTCAATAATTTCGCAACCCATTTTCTCAAAATACTTATTTTCATCAGACTGAGGAATAGAGATATACACCTTATGTCCTTCGACATTTAGCCTTTCAATTAATTCATTTCTAAAATTATATAAAGTTATAAAATGATTCGACAGTATCAGAATTCTCTTTCCCATTACATTGCACCTACAATCTTTCAAGATATTCTTTAACTTCCCTAGCAATACCTATTTCAAAAGATTCAGGTCGATACCCAAAGTCAGCGGTTGCTTCTTTATGTGAAAAACTTCTGTCTTCACTCATTCTTTGTACTCTCTCAACATAATCGATTTTACCTAATGTAATTCCTTTAAGAACTCTAGCTATGATTAGACCGAAACCTAGAGGGAAACTTATGAATGTTGTTTTCCTGCCAAGGTTAATGCTTATCAAATCTAATGCTTCAATCATTGAAATAGGTTTTTCACCAGATAAGATATATTCTGACTTCGCTTTATCTGCCGGCATCATCAATACTTTATAATAGGCCTTACCTAAATCTCTAGCATTTACTGGTTGAATCAAGTTCTTACCATGATTGATAACTGGGAAAACCCTCAATCTATCAACCATTTTTATAAATTTGCTCATATTTCTGTCGTATAAATCTCCATAGATCATTGTAGGCCTCAAGATTGTCATACTAACATTACATATAGAAAGAGCTTTCTTAATTTCCTGTTCAATCATAACATATTCATCAGATGCTATTCGAAACTTAGAAAAAATTCCTGTTGTATGTACACTTATGATTTTCTTTACATCATTTCTGATTGCTGCATTTAGTATTTTTAATGTGTATCTTATACTAGTAATATGGACAATCTCATCCGCATCTTGCGTTGCTATTTTTAGAAACTCTTCATCATTTAAATCTCCCACAACTTTTTCAATATTTAATCCACTACTATCTATTAAAGATGTATCAGAAGTCTCTCTAACAACGCAGCGAATAGATCCTTCATATTTATTATTAATTAATTCTTCAAGAAAGTATCTACCGCTGTGCCCTGTAATTCCAGTAACTAATAGCATCTAATCACTCCAGTATAATATCTATTTTCTAATCTGTTTTCTCTTTAGTCAATTTAGCCAGTACTCCTGTTCCACCTTCTATTACACCTTTTCGCCTTAATACTGCTGTAAATGTTCCTGCGAAGCATAGGAAGTCAAACCAAAGGCTCCTTCTTCGCACATACTCACCGTCCAGTTTTGCTTTATCTTCAATGGGTAGCTCATCTCGTCCATTAATCTGCGCCCACCCGGTTAGCCCAACTGGTATATCGTTAGCACCATATTTATCTCTTTCAGTTATCAAATCGTCTTGGTTCCAAAGGGCTGGTCTGGGACCTATTATACTCATCTCACCCTTTAATATATTGATTATCTGAGGGAGTTCATCTAAACTGGTTTTTCTTAAAAATTTACCAACTCTCGTTATCCATTGGTCTGGGTTCTCTAAAAGATGCGTTGGAGTATCTTTAGGTGTATCTATTCGCATAGTACGAAATTTAAGTATATTAAAATATGTTTTATGTATGCCTACTCTTTTTTGTTTAAATAGAACAGGGCCTGGAGAGTCAAGTTTGATTGCAATAATAAGTATTAAGAAAATTGGAGATAAAACTATTATCCCTAATATGGATAAGATTATATCAAATAGTCTCTTGATTTTAAGATACACTTCTTATTTACCTCCAAAATTTACTCTGTAAAGAATCGCTCTATTTTACCCTCTGGATAACTAATCTCACCAAGCCTTTTCATTATGTCTTCTTCGTAGGTGTACGATGTAATTACTATTCCATCATGTTTTATAGTATCAATTTCATTTCTTGAAATTATCTTATAGCCAAATAATTCTTTGCCTTGTCTGTCAGTATCGTCGTCTATTATGGCAACTACTTTTAAATTTCCATTTGATCTGCTCTTTATTATTCCCAGTATTGTTTCGGCTACTTCACCTGCGCCGTATACTAGAACACTCTTATAGCCTTTGCTTTCGAGCTTGATTAGGAATCTCTCAATGCTTTTTTCTGCAAGACGATAGAGTTCCAGTAGCTCGTGATAGTATGTGATGGAAAGATAATTCTTTCTCTTTAAGCCTTCTGAGGTTATATTGTAGTATACTATTTTGGCTGATTTGTAGTCTCTTTTTAAATAGCCGTTCTCTTCCAGTTTGTCGATGTAGTTGTTTACCATTGATGCTGCACTTTCTATGACTCTGGCTATTTCGCCCTGGGTTGTATCAGGGTTCTTTTCTATGTGTTCTAATAATAGAAGTTCTTTCAGCTCTGATGTAGGGTTGAAAAATTTCATGTTGTTGCTCTCCTTTGTGGTTATGGGAATATTATAACATGGATTGTTCGTTTTGTGAATGATTAATAAGGACAATTGAGAATTGACAGTTGACAATTAAAAGATTAAAAACAATTGACAATTGACGATTGACAATGGACAATTAAAAGATTTAAAAACAAATGATTAAAATCAAAAAATTAAAGGCAAAAAATCAAAAGCAAATGCAAGATCCTTCGCAAGCTCAGGATGACAGGACTGGGGGATTAGTATGACAGGGACAGGATTCTAGCGAGGTGGGTGCCGGTTGATTCGACGAGGGATGCAGCGTTTTTGATTGCTTCTTCCAGTGGCATTGGTTTGTCTACGATGGGGAGTATTAAGTCTACTCCTGTGTTGTAGAGTTCTTCATAGCCTTCTTCCAGTCCTCCACCGATGGCGATTACTGGAACGTTTTTTGACTTAGCTCTTTTTGCTATGCCAGATATTGCTTTTCCGTGTGCAGACTGGCTGTCTATTCTACCTTCTCCTGTTATTACTACATCTGCATTTTCAAGTTTTTCGTCAAATTTTAATATTTCAAGCATTATATCTATTCCGCGCTCTAAACGAGCATTGCAAAATGCGACAAGTCCGGCTCCAAGGCCACCTGCCGCTCCACTTCCAGGCATATCTAATACATCCTTTTCAAGCTGTTCTTTTATTTTGTCAGCTAGGTGCATTAAGTTGTTATCCAGTTGCTCTACCATTTCTGGAGTTGCTCCTTTTTGTGGACCGTATACAAAAGATGCTCCATTTGGTCCGCAAAGTGGATTGGTTACGTCTGATATTACGATTATTTCTGCTTCATTCAATAATTTATTGCTATTTAAAATATCTATTGTTTGAAGTTTATTAAGATTTCCTCCACCAAAAGGAAGTTCTTCTCCATTTTTATCTTTGAAGGATATTCCTAGAGCCTGTGCCATACCGATTCCACCGTCGTTTGTGGCAGATCCACCTATGCCTATGTAGAGCTTTTTACAGCCCATCTCTAGTGCCTTTTTGATTAGCTCTCCTGTTCCGTATGTTGTTGTGTTGAGTGGATCGAGTATGCCGTCTTTAACCAGTGTAATCCCCGATGCTGCTGCCATCTCTATTATTGCGCTTCCATCGGGTAGTATTCCAAAGTAGGAATCGATGGTGTTTCCGGATGGGCCTGTTACTTCTGTATTGATTATTGTACCACCGGTTGCTGTTATAAGTGCGTCAACTGTTCCTTCGCCTCCGTCTGCTATTGGGAGTTTTGTTATGTTTGCGTTGGGCATAACAGAAAGAAGCCCTCTTTCAAGGGCGTTGGATACTTCTATGGATGACAGTGATCCTTTGAAGGAATCGGATGCGATTAGAAGGTTCATAACAATTCTCCAATTGAGTACAACTTTCTCTCTAACTCCATGTAGGCGAGGGTTTCTTCTTCTAGTTTTTCCATTTTCTTATAGGTGTTGTCATAGGTTGGGCAGCCGCTGGATGGCATGGTGTAGTTGTTTGTGGCTGCTCGTAGGTCTTTAAATGCTTCAATAATTACCTCGTTGTCTTTTTCTATATCTTCAATAGCTAGTTTAAGTTCTTTTAATAGTTCTTCGTCTTTTTTCTTATTGTATTCCCAAATTAAAGGCAGCACTACCATTTGTTTTTTTACCATTGCAAGTTCCAGCTCGTTCTCAACTTTGCCATAAGCTCTGTGCACTTTTATTAGCTCTTCATGACAATCGTCGTAGTGCACTCTCAGTATCTTATTGGCCAATGCTTTTATTACAGGAAGCTCCTGCTTTAGGTATCCTAAGTAGTTATCTGATATATCTTTTATTATTTCGTTTACGTTCATTGTATTTCCTCCTGTGTTTTGTTATCTAGAAACGCAAGGAATATTTCGACTATATGCGGGTCAAACTGTGTGCCTGCATTGTCGAACAGCTCTTTCTTTGCTTCTTCTACTGATATTGCCTTTCTATACGGCCTATCCTGTGTCATTGCATCGAACGAGTCCACAACTGTTAATATTCGAGCCAATAGTGGAATTTCTTCTCCCTTTAGATTTCTTGGATAGCCTTTTCCGTCCCATCTTTCGTGATGAGACAATATGTATTCTGAAACTGCTGACAGCTCTGGTACTGTATGCGCAATTCTATAGCCCATCTCTGGGTGTTTTTTCATTTCAGTCCACTCTTCGTCTGTCAGTTTACCAGGTTTCATTAGTATTCTTTCGTCGATACCTACTTTCCCTATATCATGAAGCATGGAGAGCACTTCAAGCTCATCCAGTTGGAAGTCGCTTAAGCCCAGCACAGTTCCAACTTCTCTGCAGAAATAACCCAGTCTATCGCCGTGTTCTTTGGTCTCGTAGCTCTTTTCAAACAGCGTGCTTACGATGGACTGTAAAACGACGTTTCTATAGCTCTTTGCACCCAGAAGCTTGCTTTTGTACATGTTGTCTTCGGCTTCTTTGATAACGTCTTTCCAGTCGGAGTCGGCATTTGTTTTTTCTGCACATCCCAGTGATATGCTTAGTTTCGTTTCTTCTAAAATCCTATGGTTGCTTGCATCTTTAATTTTGGCACATATTTCTTGACCCTTACGCTCATTTGTATGTGGAAGTAAAATGACGAATTCGTCTCCACCCCACCGGAATAATGTATCGGTTTCTCTGCATTGATTGCGAATTGATTTGGCAACTGCTGCAAGGGCTTTGTCGCCAACCTGATATCCAAATGCATCGTTAATTATCTTTAATCCGTCCAGGTCTCCCATTATGACTGTGACAGGATACATCATTTTCTTTTCTATTCTATCCAGTTGCATCTGGAAATAAGCCCTGTTGTACAGCCCTGTGACGGGATCTCGGTAGCTTAGGAACTCTATCTTTTCAAGTTTTTTGTTTTCTTCTGTCAAGTCTCTAAAGACCAGAACAGATCCGGTTATTTCGCCATCACCGTTAATTATTGGCGCAGCTCTTTCCGTGATGAGACTTTCTTTCCCAGATTTTGACCTTAGGAATGCGTAATTTGGAAGATTGACTATTTCTCCACTTTCAAGGGATAGACACGCAGAGTTCTCGTATATATCTTCTGATTTATCAGATACGTCAAAGACGTTGCTTATGTATTGACCCGTGGCTTCGCCGTAGTTCCAGCCAGTCAGATCCTCTGCAACTTTATTTATCATCTCGATACTGCCGTTTCCATCTGTCGTTATAACGCCATCACCGATGGAATATAGGGTAGTCCTAAGCTTTTCCTTTTCTTCATAAAGTGCCAGCTCTGCAAGTTTATTGGAGGTTACATCAGAGTATACTGCAACTATCTCACCCGATGGAATTTTAAATACTATGTTCTCATACCACTTATAAACTCCTTTTTCGTGATAAACTCTGGCAGGATACTTGACTGTTTCGCCAGTTTTATTTACTTTTTGAAATATCTCTACAATTCCAAATTCTTCTATGCCAGGCCGCATGTCTCCAAGTTGCTTACCTACTACATCTTCTCTTTTCCACCCCTCTATTTCCAGACACTTGGGGTTAACTGCCTGTATTATGTAATCATTTGCAACGCTTCCATCGCCTTTTACGTCATAAACTATCATAGCTGATGGAGAGTTGAAAAATAGGCTTAAATAAACTCTCTCACTTTGTTTAAGGGAATGTTCAAATTCTTGTTTTATCTTCTCTATATTTGATTCTGTCTGCTTATACCTTGAGGCTTCGTGAAAAAATACTGCCAGGTGATCTTCTTTTGGTACAAAGGCAAATACCAGATACCATCTGCTATTTCGTTCCATAATCAGTTCAAATTCAGTTTTTTCGCCTGATTTAAAAGTTTTTGCCAGAGCATCAAACCATTTAAGGTCGACGTCGGCAGACTGAAATAGCCATTCTCTCATCCTCATTCCAATGATATCATCACGCTTAAGGGACATTCTGCTTTCAACTGCTCTATTGACATCAACGAGCACAAAATCTGTAACCTCGCCACTATCATCATAAACAGCTTTATTCAGTGTCACAATAATTGGCATTTCTCTAAGCAATAGCTCGTTTACATCCGACATTCGCTTCTGCACCCCCTCAAAGTGGTCATTTTTGTATTACATGATTAATTATATATAATTATGATTATGAATACAACAAAAAGGCAGAATTTTATTGATATTTTTTTAACATCATTAAGATTCTGCCTTTCAATTTTAACTATCTGATAAAAAAGCTATTTTTACTTATTTTTAATTAAATTGAATCATAAAACTGAGTCCACTCTCTCCAGCCCATTGGAGACATTTTTGCAGGACAATTTTTCAAACTTGCATCATAGTGCCTTACTACGCAACTTTTAGGCAAGTTATATTTCTTAAGGAGTTCTCTTATTAATTGTGTTCCTTTTATCTTAGTTTCCTCCCAATTGCCATCTGAGTTGATACAAAGCTCGATTCCTATGGAGTTGCTATTTGTTATTCCATATCTCCCCTTACCATCTCCACAGTGCCATGCCGCATTTTCATCTTCCACAATCTGCCATATTTCATTGCTATCGACAAAGTAATGACTTGATGCGTTTCTGCCAGGGCTGTTGAAATATAGGTAGTGATTTCTTGCTCCTGCACCTTTGTTGGCATTACCTGTGTCATGCACCACAATATATTTTATTTTTTCTCCGTATCTTGGTGCATAATTATATTTTATCAGTGACTTTATCATCAATCTTCCCTCCTTAGGTATGCCCTTAGATTTTTTAGTGCCTGTGCTCTGGTGTTTACTACTGTTCTATAGGCGATTCCGTACATTTCTGCTGTCTGCGAAAGGGAATAACCATTGAAATATAGATCAGTTATTATGTGCTTTTGCATTGTAGGAAGCTCTGATATAGCTTGCTTAAGCTCGTCGTAGCTTTCTGAATCTAATATGTCTTCTAAAATGTCCTCTTCTGACTGCAGGGTGTTTATAAATTCATCGTCGTCTTCACCGTAGGTTACATTTAGCGACGCTACTACTGGATCTCTTTTTCTACCGAGATAAAGATACTTTATTCTCGATTTCAGATATCCAAGCACGGGAACTTTTCTCTCGGGGTCAAATTCTCTTACTGCACAGATTATTTCCAGCCGTCCATCCTGTAGAAGGTCGTCTCTGTCTTCTAATCTCCATCCTCCTTTTGCTATGTTTGATGAAATTAGAGGATACATTCTGTCGATTAACTCTCTCATCGACTCAGTATCTCCTTGCTTTGCTTCGTCAGCTATTGTGTCAATTTTTCTATCCATTTTCTCCCCTCTAAGGGAGGCGCCTTCCCAATTATTACCGGTAATATTATATTAGTTGAATTTTTTGGAATAACAAAAGACCCAGCAAGGTCTGCTGGGTCGTCGATTTACTTCAAGGTTTTAAGTATCGTAAAGATATCATCAACCTTCATGCACAGTCTGGCTATGTCTGATTTCATAGCCGGTGCATCTGTCGTGTAGTAGTATTCCAGGGCTTCTCGCACGCTGGTGACTGCTACATTTGTTTTGAGGTCTTTTACAAGCTCTCCTTTTGAGATGGTTTTTCTCGCTGTTTCTGCGGTGCAGAGACAGGGTATTTCTGCGTTGTTTTTGAGCCGAATAACTGCTCGTCCTTCTCTTTCAAGCACCTGAGATATTCCATTTAATCTGAAATATCCCATTGCTCCGTCGTCTTTCCCAATGGGTTCACGCACCTTTAGCTGGATATAAATTCTATCCAGTGATAGTACGATTGGGATTCCTGTCCTTATGGACAGTTTCTTTCCGTAATAGCTGTTTGCTGCTTTTTGGTCTACGTGATTGTGCTCACATAGCTTTTTTACTGCTGTTTTGATGGTCTTTTTTACAACTGTCTGGTCTTCATCGTCGATTACTAGTGTGCAATTGCCATGTTCGACGTTGTAGATCGGCAGAATGGCCAGATGATTTTTTTCTATCCATTCCATATGTCTTTCCTCCCGGTGTAGTTTTTGGTACTTAAATAATATATCAGAACTCGTGTTCGATGTAAAGGAGAGGGGAATTGACAATTGACAATTGACAATTGATACCCCTAGGGCACTTACGCAATTAAAAGATTAAAAGAGCAGATCCTTCGACTACGCTCAGGATGACAGAAAAGGCAGTGAATAGGTAATAGTGAATAGTGAAAAGATAGTGAATGTAGGGGCTAGCTTTGCTGGCCTGTAGGGGCTAGTGATTAACAAAAAAACTGTCATCCTGGGTGTTGCTCAGGTGACAGCGCTATTATTTTATCGATTTAGAAATTTTTGGCGCTCTTCTTGGGGAACGAGGTTTCCACCTGTTGCCCATATAAGCTGTACTGGTTCTAGGTCTTTATATATATCTTTGGTAAATATTGGACCATTGAAGCCTGCTGTGGCTGAGGGCTCTATAAATATTTCTTCGATGCTGTATAGCCCTTTGAGGTAGTCGTGAAGTCTGTCGTCTTCTATTGTGAATGCTCCGCTTAGTAGATGTGCCATTATTTTCCCTACAAATGATGACGGTCGCCCAACTGCCAATCCATCTGCTTCTGTCTTGTTGTCAAGACCGATGTCTTCTACTGCGATCTCATCGTGTTTACCTGTTGCAAGGCCAAGGAGCATTGCTGGTGAGTGTGTTGGCTCTGCGAAGTAACAATGTACCAGGTCTCCATACATTAGCTTTAGTCCGTAGGCAACTCCTCCTGGTCCTCCACCGTCGCCGCAGGGCAGATATACGACCAACGGATGTTTTTCGTCTATGGTTACTCCCATTTTATCAAGTTGTGTTTTGAGCCTCATTCCACCGACTGCATAACCCATAAAGAGGTCCTTTGAGTTTTCGTCG
>JAVEXI010000037.1:0-16948 GCA_034004165.1 Gudongella sp.
AAAAATGCTGCAGAAAGAGCAGAACTTAAAGCTCAAGAAACTCTGAGAGATGTTTACGATAAAGTAGGCTTTATTCCAAGAAGATAATAGATATTTAGAAGAGGCTGGTGTAAAAAATGTCATTGCGTGAGGAATCTCTCAAACTACACAGAGATAACAGAGGTAAACTAAGAATTGCGAGTAAAGTAGCAGTTGCTGACCAACAGAGTTTGAGTCTTGCTTATACACCGGGAGTTGCAGAGCCATGCAAAGAGATCTTTAACAATATTGACGACGTCTATCAATACACTTCAAAAGGGAACATGGTTGCAATAGTTACCGATGGAACTGCTGTACTAGGCCTTGGGGATATTGGACCACACGCTTCACTTCCAGTTATGGAGGGAAAGGCGGTATTATTCAAAGAGTTTGGTGAAGTAGATGCATTTCCAATTTGTATAAATACTAAAGATCCTGATGAAATAGTAAATCTAATAACGTTGATTGAACCTGCTTTTGGTGGAGTTAACTTAGAAGATATTTCAGCGCCCAGGTGCTTTGAAATTGAGAATAAATTAAAAGAGAGACTGAATATACCAGTATTCCATGACGATCAACATGGGACAGCAATAATAGTATTGGCAGGGTTAAAAAATGCTCTCAGGCTGATAGGTAAGAAGATGGAAGACTTGACAGTTGTAATAAATGGTTCAGGTGCTGCAGGGATTGCTATAGCCAAAATGATTATAAATGTAGGAGTTAGAAATCTTTTGATGGTCGATAGCTGTGGAATTATTTACAAGGGAAGAAAAGAAGGGTTGAACTGGGCAAAAGAAGAGTTAGCTAACGTAACCAACAAAGAATTGATAACAGGAGATTTAGGGGAAGCTTTGAAGGGTTCAGATGTGTTCATTGGTGTTTCTCAGGCGGATATAGTATCTGAAAACATGGTAAAAAGTATGAACAAGGATGCAATTATCTTTGCTTTAGCAAATCCGACACCTGAAATTAATCCTGATTTGGCAAGAAAAGCAGGTGCTCGTGTTATTGGTACGGGTAGATCTGACTATCCCAATCAGATTAATAATGTATTGGCTTTTCCGGGTGTCTTTAGAGGTGCATTCGACGTCAGGGCAAGAGAAATAAATGAAGAAATGAAAATTGCAGCTGCGGATGCTATTGCTATGCTCATTTCTGATGAAGAGCTTAGAGAAGATTACATTATTCCATCTGCCTTTGATAAAAGGGTAAAAGAAGTAGTAGCTAAAGCTGTAGCAGATTCCGCAATAAATACGGGTGCTGCGAGGATTTAGCTATAGACATAATGAGTTTTGTGGTATTTATGGTCAGAGAGCAACTGATTTGACATGTTGTGGTAAATTGTTGTAATATCAAGGCGTATATATAACAATAACTGTTCACTGAGGTAATTTTATGACGCTACCTAACATTATAACTATGTTCAGAATAGTATTAATACCCGTTTATCTTGCGGTTTTTTATTCTGGCAATGAGGGCAGTGTGCTCATGGCCGGATTAATTTTCATGGTCGCAGGAATTTCAGATGTAGCCGACGGTTATATTGCAAGGAGATTCAACCTTATGAGCAAGTTGGGTGCAGTTTTGGATCCTTTTGCAGACAAGCTCATGAGTTTTACGGTTTTGATTACTTTTACATCAGTTGGACTTATTCCAATTTGGGTGTTGATTCCTATGCTTATTAAGGAGATAGTAATGCTAATGGGTGGTGCTGTCTTATACTTTAAGCATGATAAATCGGTAATTCCCTCAAATAAATATGGAAAAATCGCAACATTCTCTCTGTATGCCGCAATATTTACTATTATAATTAGACTAAATCTATATATTTCAATTTTTTTACTTACAGTTACCGTTTTGTTGAATATAATCGCATTTACAAATTACCTGAAAGTATTTAAAACCATCGTTAATGAAGGCGATGAAAAGGTTGACAAATAGATGTATAGTATCTTATAATAGGAGCAATTATATAAAAGAGCAGAGAAAAAGAGGAGTATCCAGGTATTCTTATAGAGAGCAGGTTCAATTGGTGGAAGAATCGCAGTAAGTGTCTGGAGAAGGTCGCTTTTGAGCTTGAGTGCCGAATGTTTAAGCATTCACGGGGAACCGTTATATTGATGAGAGCTACAGCATTGCTGTAGAATTAAGGTGGTACCGCGAACCCTTCGTCCTTATACAAGACGAAGGGTCTTATTATTTTAAAGTGAATTCTCTAGAAATTCTATTATATGAGGAGTGATAAAATGTTAGAAAATTTACCTAAGAATTACGATCCAAAAGAATTTGAAGACAAACTTTATAAATTTTGGGATGAAAATGGTTATTTCACTCCCGAAATTGATGAATCAAAAAAACCATACACCATAATGATGCCACCTCCAAACGTAACAGGAAGTCTGCATATGGGTCATGCTCTCAATAACACTATACAAGATGTTCTCATTCGCTGGAAAAGGATGGAGGGCTATTCAGCACTTTGGCTTCCAGGAACAGATCATGCAAGTATATCAACAGAGGCAAAAGTAGTTGAAAAGATAAAATCTGAAGGAAAAAGCAAAGAAGAAATAGGCAGAGAAGCCTTTATCGAGGAAGCATGGGCTTGGACAGAGTTATATGGAGGCACAATAAAAAACCAATTAAAAAAATTAGGAGTATCATGTGACTGGTCCAGAGACAGGTTTACACTTGATGAGATGCTTAGTAATGCCGTTGAAGAAGTCTTTATCAGACTATATAATAAAGGACTTATTTACAGAGGGGACAGGATAATTAACTGGTGTCCAAATTGTCATACAGCAATTTCAGATGCAGAAGTAGACCACGAAGATGCTCATGGCTTTATTTGGCACGTAAAATACCTTGTTAAGGATAGCGACGAGTATATCACAATTGCAACTACAAGACCAGAGACTATTCTTGGGGATTTAGCGGTTGCTGTTCACCCTGATGACGAAAGATATAAAGATTTTGTTGGGAAAACCGTTCTGGTTCCAATTATTAACAGAGAAATACCAATTATTGCTGACTCATATGTAGAAATGGATTTTGGAACAGGAGCTTTAAAAATTACACCATCTCATGATCCTAATGACTTCGAAGTGGGTGAAAGACACAATCTAGGTCAGTGCGTTGTGATTAATGAAGATGGTTATATAAACGAGAATGGTGCACAGTTTGAGGGATTGGAAAGATTTGAAGCAAGGAAAGCTGTTGCTGCAAAGTTAGAAGAATTAGGTCTTCTTGCAGAAGTAAAAGAGCACGACAATGCAATTGGTCATTGCCAGAGATGCAGGGCTGTAATTGAACCTCTTATTTCTAAGCAGTGGTTTGTAAAGATGGAGCCTTTGGCTAAGCCTTCTTTGGAAGCATACTATAGCGGTGAATTAAAATTTGTTCCTGAAAGATTTGGGAAAGTATATGTACACTGGCTCGAGAACATTAGAGACTGGTGCATTTCCAGACAATTGTGGTGGGGACACAGACTTCCTGTTTATTACTGTGATGACTGTGGCGAAATAATTGTGTCTAGAGAAGAAGTTACCAGTTGTAGCAAATGTGAAAGTACCAATATAAGAAGAGAAACAGACACACTTGATACCTGGTTTTCATCAGCACTATGGCCTTTTTCGACTCTTGGGTGGCCAGAGGAAACTGAAGACATGAAGTATTTCTTCCCGACAGATGTACTTGTGACTGGCTATGACATCCTATTTTTCTGGGTTATAAGAATGGTCTTTTCCAGCCTTGAACAGACTGGAGAGCTGCCTTTTACAGATGTATTCCTCACTGGGCTAGTTAGGGATTCACTGGGCAGAAAAATGAGCAAGTCATTGGGAAATGGTATTGATCCTCTTGATATTATTGAGCAATATGGAGCAGATGCTCTTAGGTTTACTCTGGTAACTGGCAACACTCCTGGAAACGACATGAGATTTTACACAGAGAGAGTTGAAGCAAGCAGAAATTTTGCAAATAAGCTATGGAATGCTACAAGATTTGTACTGATGAATTTGGATGAAAATATAGACGACAATAGAGCTGGAATATCAGAACTTGAGTCCGAGGATAAATGGATTTTAACAAAACTTTCTAAGGTTTCAGAAGAAGTTAAATCAAATTTGGACAAGTACGAACTAGGTCTGGCAGCACAAAGGATATATGAGTTTATTTGGGAAGATTACTGCGACTGGTATATAGAAATGGTAAAATCACGACTTTACGGTGATGATGAAAATTCTAGAAAAGTGGCGCAAAAAACTCTGGTAGCTGTTATGGAGGACATCTTGAAGCTTCTTCATCCATTTATGCCTTTCATCACAGAAGAAATTTGGCAGCATTTACCTGGACATTCTGAAGCTCTTATACTTGAAAACTGGCCAAAGACAAATCCTGATAATTATTTTAAAGAATCGGAAGAGACCATTGAGTTCATTAAAACTGCAATTAAAGGTATTAGAAATGCAAGAGCAGAGATGAATATTGTACCGTCAAGGAAATCTGAGTTGATATTTGTAACTGAAGATACAAAAATTAAAGAGTCAATTATTGACAATGAAAGAAAGTTTAAGTCACTTGCTTCTGCCGAATTGATAAGCTTTAAAGACGACAAAGGAGATTTTGATGAAGGCTATTTATCCGTAGTAATCGATAAATGTGAGATATTCATTCCTATGTCAGATTTAATAGATTTTGATAAAGAAATGGAAAGGCTGGATAAAGAGAAACTTAAATTAGAGGACGAGATTAAGCGAGTAGAGTCAAAATTATCTAATGAAGGTTTTGTAAGAAAAGCGCCTGAAAAAGTAGTTAACGAAGAAAAAGAGAAACTAATAAAATATTCACAGATGCTAAGTAGTGTAATTGATAGAATCAATTCTCTGAATAAGTAGCAGGAGGGTATGATGAATTACGAAGAGGCTCTTAATTATATAAATGATAAGGATAAGTATGGTTCAAGGCTTGGTCTTGATTCTGTAGGAATGTTGCTAAAGAATCTTGGCAATCCGCATAAGGGAATGAACTATATTCATGTTGGTGGTACTAACGGTAAAGGCTCAATTTCATCATATTTATCTGAAATCTTGATTTCTTCTGGTTATAAAACTGGCCTATACACTTCACCCTATCTTGAGAGATTTACAGAGAGAATACAAATCAACGGCGTAGATATACCAGATGAATCTCTCGCTAGAATAACTGAGAAAGTTAAGGAAGCAGCTGACAAGATGGTCAAGGATGGTTTTTTACACCCGACGACTTTTGAAATCGTAACTGCAATTGGATTTGTATACTTTGAGGAAGTCGGAACAGATGTTATAGTTCTAGAAGTAGGTCTGGGAGGAAGATACGACTCAACAAATATTATTGACAGTTCACTGGCATCTATTATAACCACAATAGATTATGATCATATGGATGTGCTTGGGAACACGCTTCCTGAAATTGCCTTTCAGAAGGCAGGCATAATCAAGGAAAATGGCCTGGTTATAGCTTACCCACAAAGAGAAGAGACTAGAAAAGTATTTATGGACGTTTCTCAAGAGATGAATGCTCAATATGTGGAGCTGGGATTAGAAGATGTTATAGTTAAGGAAGAAACGGATTATGGAAGTAGATTTGACTTCAAATTTGGAGACAAGTTATTTAATGACCTTGAAATATCCATGCTAGGTGACTATCAGGTTTACAATGCTGCCACTGCAATCTTATGTGTACTCAATCTTAGAGAGAGAAAGCTTTTAAGTATATCTGATGAAGATATTTACAAAGGAATATCACTTGCTAGATGGAAAGGCAGACTTGAGGTTTTAGGCAGGGCGCCGGTATTTTTAATCGATGGAGCTCATAATTTACAAGGGGTCGAAAACCTTGTAAAATCTCTTTCTCTTTTTAGGTATAAAAGATTGATTCTGGGTATTGGAGTATTAAAGGATAAGGATTATTCACACATGGTAGAAAAATTGGCACCAATGGCAGATGCAATCATTGTTACAGAGGTAAAAATGCCTAGGAAGCTAGTGGCTGATGATTTAGCCTCTGAGATTAAGAAATACAATCAAAATGTGCATATTGAAACTTCCGTGGGAAAAGCAGTTAAAAAGGCAATTGAGATTGCAGATGAAGATGACATGATTTTATTTGGCGGATCTCTTTACCTTATTGGCGAAGTTCGTAGTATTGCAAAAGCCCTGTTAAACTAATATTTCAGGGCTTTTAACTGTAGGATAGAATAATCTGATACCTTGATTTTAATAACAAAGGGTGGTATTTTATGAATATAAACATCATTGCAGGTGTTATAATATTTATAATAGTCGTAAGCATTCAACTGACTCTAAACTTGATTTTGCGGGAACTTAGAGAGATTAAACGGCTATTGGAACGAAAGTAACCTGAAGGGAGAGACCATTTTGCAAGAAGACAAAAAAGAAAAAATATTATTCACTAGAGAAGAGATTAGCTTGAGAGTTAAAGATATGGGAAAAGTAATAGCCAAAGATTACGAAGGCAAGGATTTAATTGTAGTATCACTTTTAAGGGGTAGCTTTATTTTTACTGCTGATCTAGTTAGAGAAATAGATATACCAGTTGAAATAGATTTTATGACAACAGCAAGTTATGGTAACGAAGAGGTAAGTTCAGGAATAGTGGACATAATTCACGATGTTCGCACTGACCTTAATGGAAAAAGCATTTTGATTGTAGATGATATTATCGATTCAGGATATACTTTGAAAAAAGTTATGGAGCATCTTAAAGAGAAGTCACCAGAATCGGTTAAGATATGTGTTATGTTAGATAAACCAAGTAGAAGAAAGGTAGATATATCTCCAGATTATGTAGGATATGAAATCCCCGACGAATTCATAGTAGGTTATGGGCTAAATTTTGGAGACCATTACAGAAATATTCCGTATATATTTTCATTTGAATAAACAAATTGATTTTTAAAAATATTGATATAATTTGGATGTGATTGTTTGAGACTAGACAGAACTAATTCAATACTTAACGCAAATATATTGTTTCTGGCTTTAGCTATTGTGTTCATTTTTGTTGGAGGAATAGTTCAACAGCGAAATATATATACTGGAGTTTTGATAACTGAATACGTTCTTATACTGTTGCCAAACTTGTTATATCTTAAATTTATGAATAAACCACTAAAGGAAAGCTTAAGTCTAAGGACAGTTTCTCCTAAACAGATATTGTTTACGTTTCTTTCTGTAGTAACAGCTTATCCTATAGCAGTTTTTTTGAATTTTCTTATGATGCTTTTAGTAAATTCTGTAAGTGATGTGGTACCAACAGGAGTTCCTATTCCCAGTAGCTGGACAGAATATATTATAGGTATTTTTGTAATTGCCATAACTCCTGGGATTTGTGAGGAAGTAATGTTCAGAGGTACGCTGCTTTCTGCATATAGAGAACTTGGTGACAAGAAGGCTCTTTTGCTGACATCTTTTTTGTTTGGAATATTTCATTTTAACTTATTGAATTTTGCAGGGCCTGCATTTTTAGGTCTTGTTCTTGGTATTATTTTTCTTAAGACAAAGAGTCTCTTTGCAGCCATGTTTGGACATGTGTTAAACAATAGTTTGGCATTGTCGCTTGGTTTTTTCATGACAAGACTATTAGAAAAACACTCTGATATTGCAACTGAAACGCCTCAGCTTACCGACGGAACTGAAATTATTTTTGTTATAATAGCTTTGGCTGGATGGGGATTTATATCCAGCATTTTGTTGTTTTTAATATTAAAATATTTTCCCAAGACTGCAGATAAAATTGAAGAAGATATGCTAGATGGTGAAAATGAAGAATCTCCCGTGGATTATGAGTTTGGAGAGTACCAGCCTAGAGTTAATCAGCAATTGCGATGGATTCCAGTGATTGCAACCATAGGAATTTTCATTTTCTTGAATTACAGATATTTTATGACTTAGCAGGTGATTATTAAATGCAAAATTATGGCAAATTTTCCGAACTATATGATTATCTGATGGATGATTTTGACTATAAGTTATGGGCAGAATACATCAGAGAAATATTTGCTAAATATAATATGAATACTAAATCTATCCTTGAGATGGCTTGTGGTACAGGAAATTTAACCAGTGAGCTGTTAGAACTGGGATATTTTGTTGATGCTTTTGACAAGTCAGAAGAAATGCTCGCTTTAGCAAGGAATAAGCTTAGAAAATATAAGAGAGCACGGCTTTTTAGCCTGGACATGACACATTATAATATGAATAAAAAGTATGATGCTGTAATCTCAGCCTGCGACAGTATAAATTACGTTCTTGTAGAGACTGAATTGCTAAAAGTTTTTAAAAATGTCTATGAACACCTCGAACCTGGAGGGGTTTTTATATTTGATATAAACAGCGAGTATAAGATAAAAAACATACTAGGTGATAACGTATTTTTAGAGGATAGAGGAAATACTTTCTACACCTGGGAAAACCGATTTAATCCCGAAACAAATATAGTTGAGTTTTTACTTACTTTCTTTACTTCTGATGATGGCATTAATTACACAAGATTTGATGAATTGCACAAAGAGCGAGCTTACTCATTAGAAGAAGTTACAAAAACACTAATTGATGCTGGATTCCAAAGAATTGAAGCTCTTGATGCTTTTACTTTTATTCCAGCAAATGAACATTCAGAAAGAATTAATTTTCTAGCATTTCGATAATAGAAGAAGGGGATAATATGAGAGATTATTTAATTAGAGGTATGGACAAACTTGGGAGACTAAGAGTATTTGCTGCTGTAACAACTGGCGTTGTCGATGAATTCAGAAAGACACATAATTCTTCCGCCACAGCAACTGCTGCCGTTGGAAGAGCTATAACAGCAGCAGCTATGATGGCTGCTACCATGAAAGATGAAAAAAACAAAATGACATTTAAAGTAGCAGGCGATGGGCCTCTTGGATCAATCATAGTAGTAGCAAATAGCCAGGGAAATATTAAAGCGCTGGCAGACAATCCCCAGGCTGATGTTCCGAGTACACCAGAGGGTAAGCTTGACGTAGGGAGTGTCGTTGGAAGAAATGGGACTATGGCAGTAATAATGGATTTGGGTTTAAAAGAGCCTTATGTTGGTCAGTCGAGCCTTATCACTGGTGAGATCGGTGAAGACCTTGCAAATTTTTATATGGTTTCAGAGCAAAACCCAACAGCTATTTCATTGGGAGTTCTGGTAGAAAAAGACCTTTCCTGTAGAGCAGCAGGTGGGTACATGATACAGGCACTTCCTTTTATAACTGAAGAAGAAATTGAAC
This sequence comes from Gudongella sp., assembly GCA_034004165.1. Taxonomy (GTDB): domain Bacteria; phylum Bacillota; class Clostridia; order Tissierellales; family Tissierellaceae; genus Gudongella. The sequence continues at coordinate 9,314 of JAVEXI010000037.1, forward strand.
AAATCGAGACCGCTATTAAAAATTCTGAGCCTATTTCTACTATGGTAGACAAAGGTATGAGACCTGAAGAGATTATAGCTTCCGTTCTGCCTGGCTTTGATATGGAAATAACTGACATTCACGAACTTAGGTACAAATGCGACTGTTCGATGTCAAAGATAAGAGATGTGCTGGTTAGTCTAGGGGAAACAGAAATTCAAAGTATGTTGGACGAAGATGGTGAAAGCGAGGTAGTATGTCATTTTTGCAACACTAAATACAAGTTTGATGGAGCTGAATTAGAGAAAATTTTATTGACAATAAGAGGGGAATAAGGTATACTTGCTATTGTGACATTTAGGCTGGAAAAGTTAGTCTAGCCCAGATAGCTCAGTCGGTAGAGCAGTGGACTGAAAATCCACGTGTCGCTGGTTCGATTCCGGCTCTGGGCACCACAATAGTTACATATTCTATGCGGGAGTGGCTCAGTGGTAGAGCATCGCCTTGCCAAGGCGAGGGTCGCGAGTTCGAATCTCGTCTTCCGCTCCACTCGAGGCGGCATAGCCAAGCGGTAAGGCAGAGGCCTGCAAAGCCTTTACCCCCGGTTCAAATCCGGGTGTCGCCTCCATAAAAATAACCCTTCTTAATTTTAAGAGGGGTTTTCTATTTGGGGAGGTATTATGAATAATCCTTATGTGCCAAATTCAAAAGCTAACATTGCAATAATAAGTAGGGATACACCTATTGAAATTGCAAAGAATCTTGAAAGAAAAATTAAAAATATAATTTATACAGAACCTTTAATGGGATTACCTAATGGGTTAAGATCTCATCCTGATCTTGCACTTTGCCCTGTGGATAGAAACACAGTGGTATCGGCTCCTTCGGTGTATAATTATTACAAGGGAAACCTTGAGCCACTTGGTGTAAATGTTGTAGAGGGAGGAATAGAGCCCCAGGAGAAATATCCTCTCGATGTACCTTATAACGTGGCAATTTTGAATAATTATGCGATTTTCTTCGAGAGAGGTATAGATATTGTACTTCGCGATGAAATACAAAAAAGAGGATACAAGAGTATAAATGTCAAACAAGGTTATTCAAAGTGCTCAGTTGCAATAACGGGGTATACTTCAGCTATTACTTCTGACAGGTTACTGTATGATAAACTGGTGAGAAAGGGATTTAAAGTACTTTATATAGAGCCAGGTAATATAGTGTTACCAGGCTATAATTATGGATTTATTGGAGGTGCAACTGGACTTTTATCTGACAATGAACTTCTTGTCGCAGGGAGTCTGCAAAAGCATCCTTCTAAAGATATAATTTATGACTTTCTAAAATCTGAAAATATGAATGTAATTGAGCTTTCTGATGAGAATATAGTAGACATTGGCTCAATACTTACATTTTCAGTGTTTAACTAAATCTGTTATAATGGTACAATATATAGTAATTAAGTTATTGGGAGGGGAAATTGTGAACAGAGATATCGTAAGACCATCTATATTGCCAGGATTTATGGAACTGACGCCCTCCAGGCAAATATTATTCAATAAAATGATGGACACTATTCGAAAAAACTATGAAAAATTTGGGTTTCTACCAATAGACACTCCAGCAATAGAAAAATCTGAAGTGCTTCTTGCAAAAGGTGGAGGAGAGACCGAAAAGCAGATTTACAGAGTTGTTAAGGGGGATACCAAGATGTCATTGAGATTTGACCTGACAGTGCCTCTTGCCAGGTACGTATCTCAACACTATTCTGAACTGTCGTTTCCCTTCAGAAGATATCATATTGCAAAAGTCTATAGGGGTGAAAGAAGTCAAAGAGGGCGCTTCCGTGAGTTCTATCAGGCAGACATAGATATCATTGGAAATGGTTCTCTAGATATTATAAACGATGCTGAAATACCCAGCGTAATATATACGACATTTAAAGACCTGGGGTTTGATAATTTCACAATTAGGATAAACAATAGGAAAGTATTGACTGGATTTTTCTCGCATCTTGGGATTTCTGATGTTCAAATTGTAATGAGGGCAATAGATAGGCTTGAAAAAGTAGGTCTAGAAAGCGTTATTGACGAGCTTAGAGAAAATGAGCTAAATGAAGAACAGATTAAGGGCATTGTAGAATTTATTTCTATAGATGGAGACTCTGACCAGATTATTGAAAGACTTAAAGAAATGAAAGTAGAAGATGCAACATTTAAACTGGGTGTTGAAGAACTCGAAGTAGTTGTGAAATATTTGGAACTCTTTGGTGTGCCAAGAAGCAATTACTGCGTCGACCTGACTATTGCAAGAGGATTAGATTACTACACAGGGACAGTATATGAGACTATTCTCAATGATTATCCGTCTATAGGAAGTGTTTGTTCTGGTGGTAGGTACGATGATCTAGCTTCTCATTACATCACTCAAAACCTTCCAGGAGTAGGTATATCCATAGGACTTACAAGACTATTTTACCAGCTTGAAGATGCTGGGGTTATTACAGCAGAAGGATGTCACTTATCAAAGGTTCTTGTGATTCCAATGGATGGTTTTTCATCTGAAGCAATCGAGCTGGCAGCTGATCTTAGAAATAAAGACATCTCAGCACAAGTTTATCTTGAAGAAGCTAAAATTGGAAAGAAATTTAACTATGCAGACAAATTGGGAATTCCATTTACCATAGTTATAGGAGAAGAAGAAAAGGCTTCAGGCAAATATACCCTTAAAGATATGGATTCTGGAGAACAGAAATTATTAACTTTCGAAGAATTAGCAGAAGTTATAATGGAAGATTAATGTTAATAAATGCTTGACATTGGGTATGATTGTTGATAACATTTATTTTAAATTAATATTAAAAGCTACGATGGGAAAAGTAACCTGATGATTCCTGACAGAGAAGGAAGGTCCTGGCTGTAAGCCTTCCACTTGAATTTCAGATGAAAACTACCCCTGAGCTGATTCCGAAAGGAAATACGCTGTATGCGTTATTAAAAATGAGTATAATTAGGGTGGAACCACGGTCTTTCGTCCCTGCAATGTGCAGGGAGGAAAGACTTTATTTTTTTATGAGGAGGAATGAAAATGGTAAGGCTAACACTACCAGATGGATCTATTAAGGAATTTGAAAAAGGTGTCAAAGTACTCGATGTAACAAAGAGTATTTCTGAAGGATTAGCAAGAGTTGCAGTAGGTGCAGTTGTAAATGAGAAGATTATGGGAATGCAAGAATCTATAGAAGACGATGCTGACTTTCGTGTAGTAAAATTTGAAGACCCTGAAGGCAAAAAAATATTCTGGCATACTTCAGCGCATATTATGGCTTACGCTGTTCAAAAATTGTTTCCTGGTGTAAAATTTGCAATTGGACCTGCTATAGACAATGGATTTTACTACGATTTTGATACTGAGCACAGGTTTACACCTGAAGATCTTGAATTGATTGAAAATGAAATGCAAAAAATAGTCAAGGAAGGTCATGTTTTAGAGAGATTTGAAATGTCCAGAGATGATGCTCTTGAATATTTTGAAAAATCTGGTGAAGTCTATAAAGTTGACCTAATAGAGCACTTGCCCCCTGAAGAGATAATTTCATTTTATAAACTTGGGGAATTTACTGACCTTTGTGCTGGACCGCATTTATATGATACAAAGCGAGTTAAGGCTATTAAGCTTATGAGTATTGCTGGAGCGTATTGGAGAGGCGATGAACACAATAAGATGCTCCAGAGAATATATGGTACAACCTACGAAAAGAAGAAGGATTTGGAAGAGTATCTGGAAAAACTCGAAGAAGCAAAGAAGAGAGACCATAGGAAACTAGGTCGTGAATTGGATTTGTTTAGCATGCAAGAGGAAGGACCTGGATTCCCATTTTTCCATCCAAAAGGAATGGTAGTAAGGAATATTTTAGAGAGCTTTTGGAGAGAAGAACATACAAAACGAGGATATGGAGAAATAAAAACTCCTTTAATTTTATCAGAGCACTTATGGCACCAATCTGGGCACTGGGACCACTATAAAGAAAACATGTATTTTACGACAATAGATGATGCAGGTTTTGCTATAAAGCCAATGAACTGTCCTGGTTCAATTTTGATTTACAAATCAAAGATGTACAGTTACAGAGACTTACCTTTAAGATGGGGTGAATTGGGACTTGTACACAGACATGAACTTTCTGGGGCATTACATGGACTTATGAGAGTAAGGAGCTTTACACAGGATGATGCTCACTTGTATCTGTTACCATCACAGGTAAAAGAAGAACTGAAAAAGACTATAGAGCTTGCAGACTATATATACAGTATATTTGGATTTAAATACAACATAGAGCTCTCAACAAGACCAGAAAATTCAATGGGAACAGAAGAGCAGTGGGAGCTAGCAACTGTAAGTTTGCAGGAAGCATTAGAAGAAAAAGGAATTGACTTTAAAGTTAATCCTGGAGACGGCGCATTCTATGGACCTAAAATTGATTTTCACTTGGAAGATGCCATTGGAAGAACATGGCAGTGTGGAACAATACAGCTTGATTTCCAGATGCCTGAAAGATTTGATCTGACATATGTGGATAAAGATAACGATAAGAAGAGACCTGTAATGGTTCATAGAACTATACTGGGAAGCATGGAGAGATTCATGGGGATTTTGATTGAACACTTTGCAGGTAAATTTCCAGCATGGATAGCTCCTGTTCAAGTCACAGTACTTCCTATATCTGAAAAATTCAACAGTTATGCACAAGAATTGAAAGAGCAGATGGAAGATAAAGGATTTAGAGTAGAATTAGATGATAGAGCAGAAAAAATTGGATTTAAGATTAGGGAAGCTCAGCTAATGAAAATTCCATACATGCTTGTTGTAGGTGAAAAAGAAGTTGAAGAAAGACTTGTGTCAGTAAGAAAGAGAGATGTAGGAGATGTTGGGCAAATGAGTATTGAAGCTTTCGTAGACAAATTAAATGACGAAGTGAACAAGAAATCTATTTAACAGGAGGCAACATATGGATTTTGAAAAGCAGGTTGAAGCATTAAAAGAAGATATAATCAGTTCAACCCAAGAGATAATCAGAATAAAATCAGTAGAAGAACCGGGACTCCCAGGGATGCCATTTGGAAAAGGAAATAGTGATGCACTGGAAAGATTTTTAGAATTAGGTAAAAAACTTGGTTTTACACCATTAAATCTCGATGGGTATGCAGGCCACCTGGAAATGGGAGAAGGTAGCGAAACAGTGGGCATTCTTGCTCATCTGGACGTTGTACCGGAAGGTGACGGCTGGACTTACCCTCCCTATGGCGCTGAAATTCACGACGGGAAGATCTTTGGCCGTGGTGCTATTGACGACAAAGGCCCTGCAATGGCAGCTCTTTATGCAATGAAAGCAATAAAAGACAGCGGTGTACCTCTTAAGAGAAAAGTTAGGCTGATCCTTGGATCTAATGAAGAAACTGGCTGGAAGTGTATGGACCATTATTTTGCGAACATGGAAGAGCCAGATATGTCTTTTACCCCAGATGCAGAGTTTCCAGTTATACATGGCGAAAAAGGGATAATAGTATTTAAACTAAGATATCAACTCAGAATGTCTGATGAATGCGATATTAATCTTGTAGATATAGCAGGCGGGACGGCACCGAATATGGTTCCGGATAGTGCAAAGGCGGTTTTGAAGGTCAAAGACAAAGACCTTTTCATGGCTGCGTTCAATAAGTATGTTGAAGAGACAACTGAGAAGTTAATTCTCGAAGATGATGGTGAATATATTATTGTCAGAACAGAGGGAATCTCTGCCCATGGAAGTACACCAGAAAAGGGAGTTAATGCAATTACCATTCTTATGAAGTTTTTGAAAAGAGCTTACTCCGGCGGATGCTCATTCTGTAGATTTATTGACTTTTACAATGAAAGGCTTGCCAATAAACTACATGGTGAAAGTATTGGCTGTGGGTTTGAAGATGAGATTTCAGGCAAATTGAATTTCAATACAGGAATGATAGAGATGAATAATGGATACATTGATTTAACAATCAACATTAGATATCCAATTAGTTCATCATCACGAGAAGTTTACGATGGGATTAGAGAGAATCTGAAAGATTTCCCTATAGAATTAATTGAAGGAGAAAAGGACCAGAAACCTCTTTACGTTCCTAAAGATGATTTTTTGGTAAGTACTTTAATGAAAGTTTATCAGGAGCATACAAAAGATTACGACTCGGAACCTGTCACCATTGGTGGCGGTACTTATGCGAGAGCAACTAAGAATGCTGTGGCATTTGGACCAGTGTATCCGGGGGAAATTGAATGTGCACATCAGAAAGATGAATTTATTTCAATTGATAAGCTAATAGATATAACAAAGCTCTATGCAAAGGCGATCTATCAGTTAGCTACTCAATAAAATATTTGACAAATTCCAATGTCTGGATTATAATGACTAAGGAATCAAATAACAGGCAAAGTAGAAGTTTCCGCTTCTCACCTTATAGCCCCGGCTCATAAGGTTATACATTTAGAACAAATAGAGTTAAATTTGTTTTGGTTGTTTTGCGGACATTTCTATGTCCGCTTTTAATTTTTAAAAATGAGGAGGTGTAGGACTATTAAAGAGCTTCAGATTAATGAAGAAATAAGAGAAAAAGAAGTTAGACTAATTGATGTTGATGGTAGCCAGATGGGTGTTGTTCCTATCAAGAGAGCAATGGAAGTAGCAAATGAAAGAAGGCTAGACCTGGTTAACGTTGCGCCCACTGCTAAGCCTCCAGTTTGTAGAGTAATGGATTATGGCAAATACAAGTACGAGATCGCAAAAAAGGAAAAGGAAGCCAGAAAAAATCAGAAAATCATTAACGTCAAAGAAATCAGACTGACACCGAAAATTGAATCCCATGATTTAAATGTTAAAGCTAATAGAGCTATAGAGTTTCTTCAGGATGGAGACAAGGTTAAGGTTTCCGTCAGGTTCAGAGGAAGAGAAATGGGGCATACTGACAAAGGTAAAGATGTGCTTGACGAGTTTGCTAAGCTCGTGGGCGAAGTTGGGAAAATTGAAAAAGAAGCAAAACTTGAAGGCAGAAACATGGTTATGTTTTTAATGCCTAAATCAGATTGAATTAGGAGGATATAAGATGGCAAAGATGAAGACACACAGAGGTTCAGCCAAAAGATTCAAAAGGACTGCATCAGGACTTTTAAAGAGATTTAAAGCGTATAAAAGCCACAAAACAGGTAAAAAATCTCCCAAGAGAGTTAGAAATCTCAGAAAGGGAGCACTGGTAAGCAAAGGGGATCAAAGAAGAATTGATTCAATGCTTCCATAATTTTGAGTTTTATATATAGGAGGAAATTAAAATGGCAAGAGTAAAAAGAGGCGTAAACGCAAAAAAGAGACATAAAAAAGTCCTGAAACAGGCAAAAGGATACTTCGGAGCTAAAAGTAAGCTGTTCAGACCTGCTAACCAGGCAGTAATGAAATCGCTTAACTATGCTTATATAGGCAGAAAGCAAAGAAAGAGAGACTTCAGAAAACTTTGGATCGCAAGAATAAATGCTGCTGCAAGGCTAAATGGCCTAAGCTACAGCAAGTTTATTAACGGTCTTAAGAAAGCTAACATAGAAGTAAATAGGAAAATGCTTTCAGAGATGGCAATA
>JAVEXI010000106.1:0-3479 GCA_034004165.1 Gudongella sp.
TAATAATCAGTATGTACGCAGCCAAATGCCTCATTAGTTTAGCAATTTAGGTTAAGAGGGCTATTCTACTGCAATTTAAAAGTCTTTTTTAGATAATTGCTCCATGTAAGGCTAATTTACCGTAATGTAAAATTGGATTTTGGTGTGGAGAATTACCCTTTGAGATACTATGCGCACGGATTGGCTCCGCCGAAATCCTTTTGGTCGGTTGCAAATCCGTGCTAGCGGAGGCCGACCGCCAAACGCGATAATACTGCTCTTCGTTGCCTAGTACGAACGGGAGTACACGTAATTCCGCCTTTTGCAAAATTTATGCTATCTGCATGGATACTGGGTCGTCCTAACTTATCAAGCCCAAAGTCCGTATTGCATTTATTATAACTTGTTATTGCAACTCTTAAATTTCAATGTCTTTATTTTTTATTACTTCAAGATGTTTAGCAATTATTGTTGAATTTAATTGTACTGCAAGTTCCTGAATTTGCATACCTGCATATGGGTCGATAATAAAACTTTTTTTGCTTTTGAAATCAAAATTCTCCAATAACATTTTATTCACTTCAGAGTCTTTACCTCCGTAACCGATTATTAACAACATTTCTGCTTCTCTTAAATTTTGTCTGAACAACTCAAAAAGAGTTTTATAGAGCAACGGTTCTTTGTAGCGTTCAATTTTTGAAGTAGTGCCTGTGAGAAAGTCAGCGTGATAATTAAGCCAACAATTTTCATATTCTAATTCGCCTTTGTCGTTTGCTCTTTCTTTATATAGTTCACCAAAACCAACTCCATATTTTGTCTTTAAATATATTTCAGGTGAAGCAACAGAGCCGTTTGAGGAATAATAAACACCATAATCTCTGCTTCCATGAAGTTTATATAAGCGAAACTGTTTGTCATATTTCCCAGTATATCTTTCTAATCTTGGATGGTAAACTCGTCCTTCAACGTCTAATTTACCATAGTAAGGTGAACCTAACTCTTCAAATCCATCACATAGGTTTCCACTAAGCCAATCAGAATAATTTAATCTCTCAAAAAACAAATCGTGGTTAAGTGTATGAACGTTAATGACAAATTTTTTGGAAAGTTCTTCTAAGCAATTTAAAATGCCGGTGTAACCAGGAATAGTTGGCCCACACATGTGCCCTGCGTTATCATAGTATGCTTCTCCATTTCTGTCTTTCAAACAATATAGAATAAGCTGTGTATATATATTGTATAAAGAATAAATTAGCTGGTCAACTGTCCCATTCTTACCACGAAATGGTTGTGCTATATGTTCTACACTCTTGTCTGTTTTCGCATCATCTTTAATAAAGTCGTAAAACTCTTCGTAGTCAAAATAACCTCTGCTATCATTGAAGTATTTAATCAATGCCTTACAGAAGTCAAATTCTATATCGTAGCTTGTCTTTTGACCTAAATTCGGGTCATTCCCGTCTGTTGAAACGACCAAAACTCCGCTTGTATGGAATGCAAATGTTTCGCCAGTGCAATTAAGTAACAGTTTGTTCAATGTGTTACCCACAGGATAACCCATAGGCGCTGAGAAACCTGCTCCAAGTAATATTGAAATTGATCTCGTCATTTATCTAATTTATTTTTCCGTTAGTTTCTTGTAAAATGGTTCAGGTTATCACGGTCGTTAGCCATTGAGGGTGATAGCAGGGGGTAAGTGTGGCAGCGCATGCTACGTTTTTGTCCCCCAAAGAAAAGGCCCGAGTGGGCGAAGCTGTTCCGAAAACCCATTACTCCCCCTCTAGCGCGGGAGGTGCTTTGGTGGGCTTCACGGCTCACTGACCATCTACTCGATTGTGTAGCCGTTCTTTTATTAATTCATAATTCTCATCGCATTGTAATCGCTTTTACAATACATGAATTAGTTTTACTTAATTCTTTCAGACATTTACTCCAATCAAAAAATAGTTAATAATATTCAATTTCTCTTACTCTTAATACATTACTATTGCCATCGATATCAATAGTATATTTTTCAATCCAATTACCATTAAAATCAACACTGTAATATGTTGTTCTTTTGTAATATTTTTTTCCAATTACACGGGAAGTACTTTCACTTTCTTCAATTACAGCACCATCTTCACGATATTTCCATGTGTAAGAATATTGCCAGTCTTCTTGATGGTATATCTTTCTTTCAATAATTCTTCCATTAAGATCATATGTTTGATAGATATCTTCATTTTTATAATTTATGTAATGCCACGTTTTGACCTTCCCATTTGAATAATATTCAACATCAGTAAAACCTTTATCTGGTAGATCTGAGGTGTATACGAATTCAAATTTATTAGATTTATACAACTCTCTTTTATCTTCCCTTTCCAATAATTTACCGTCAGAACTAAAAGAGCATTTTATAATCCAATCATCACTGTCTTTTTCATATTCTTTAGTCCATTTCCCCTCTAAAGAATTATCCTTGTTATATCTTTTGGATAAAATCTCTCTATTTTTATCGTCGAATTCATTAGTATAATAGTATTTTATTTCATTATTATCATTGTAGTAAATTTCTTTTATTGGGCAATTATATTCATCATAAAATATTTCATATCGACTAAAAAGCATGCCATTTATATATAAAACATGTTCTGTTTCAAATCCTGCTGGATTGTAAGAATAATTTTCTTTAGTTTCACCTGTAGAACTAAATTTAATTTTTTCGATTACTAATCCAGATTTATTTATTTTTTGTATTTCAGTAAGATCTGGTTCTTTGAGATAATCAAAATTATTCCAGGATCTAGATCTAATTAAAATTTCATCTAGATTAAATTCTTTTATATTGTATATCTTACAACTATTTTTGACAATTTTAAAAGAATTCTCATCTCTCCAATATTTATCACATTGATATTCTATTATCCTTTTTACTTTTCCTCCGTACTCTCTTTTAGGAATCTCTTTTATTCTTGGAGTCCGTTTTAATGCAGGTTCACCAAATATTGTGAGTAGAATCAAAAATACAATCGAATATTTCATATTGGTTAGTTTTTAGAATGTCACAGAATGTCGTACGTATGAATCTGAAACTTGGGGGATATATACAAAACTGTTACGTATACCAAACTTACTAAAAACCATCAAATAATATTCCCTCTCCCCATAATTTTTTACAACACCAACCCCAAATCCTCTATAACCTCTTTTAACCTTTCTGCGGGGTGTTTGCTTGTTCAACCTCCCAATTATTGCTTCCTTTGCAAAAAACATCTTGGGTTGAATAGGTTTCTCGATATAAGGTCGTACTTCCAAAAGGTTGGGTTTGCGTTTAGAGCCCTACAGAGCCGCAACTTCCGACTCTTCTTTTCTGGGCAAATTGTTTCGCTGCTGGGCACTTGGATTCAGAACCTTGCGCTGGGCTGGCTGGTGTATCGTATTACGGGGTCATCGGTGCTGCTGGGCGTGGTGGGGTTTGCTGGGCAAATTCCGGCGCTGGTGCTAACGCCCATTGC
>JAVEXI010000107.1:0-3462 GCA_034004165.1 Gudongella sp.
TTGGCATTCCTTTTCCCATAAGTTCGTCAAATTTCTCTTTTATTCCATCTATAATGTCTGTATCTAGAGTTGCTGTTTCTTCTCTTAGCTCTTTTGTACCATCTCTAAGCTCTGCAACTCCATCGTATAGTTCATCTGTTCCATCTGCAAGTTCCCTTACTCCGTCAACGAGCTCGATTACTCCGTCATTCAACTCAATTGTACCATCGTACAATTCAATAACTCCGTCATGTAGCTCTACTATTCCATCAAACAACTCGATTACACCATCGTGTAGTTCTATTACTCCATCTTTGAATTCTGCTATTCCATCTCTGTATTCAATCATCCCTTTAAGCAGCTCGCGGGTTCCACTTTTTAGCTCATGGGCTCCATCTACCAGTTCTTCTGATTCTCTGTAGAATTTCTTTATCCCTGAATAATATTCGCCAACTCCATCACGGTATTGGTGTATTCCACCACTTAAGCCCTTTAATCCATTAACTAGACTTATACCGCCTCCAGTAGTGTTTACAGTAGGTTCTCCACCAAAATTATCTAAAAGTGCTTCATAACCAGCGAGTAACTTTAGTAGATTATGTGCATCTTGAGAATATCCAATTAAGGGATATAATTTTTGTTGGTAATCATATCGTGTTAATTCTTGGCCTAACATAGGAACCACTTGCTCGTTAACCAAACTTAAAATAATTTCAAAATAATCATCAAAATATTCAAAAAGCTCTTCAGCTCCATATACTAATTCTGCTGCACCTTGATCTAACTCAGCTATCCCAGAATTTAATCTTCTTGTTCCATCAGCCAATTCACCAATTCCATCATACAACTGATCTATTCCGTCGGAAAATTCTCTTACACCTTTGTTGAAGTCTCTCATTCCATCGACAAGCTCGTCGCTACCATCAGCAAGTTCAATAGCTCCATCAGCCATTTCACCTGTTCCATCTTTAAGGTCTCTTACTCCGTCTTTCAGCTCTTCTGTTCCCTCTGAAAGGTCTTTTACTCCGTCTTTAAGTTCTTCTGTTCCTTCCTGAAGTTCAACTACACCATCATATAACTCATGTGTTCCGTCCTTTAACTCGAATACGCCATCTAAAAGCTCAATCACGCCGTCGTCCAGTTCTGCGATTCCATCTATCAATTCTCTGATTTCAGACATATCTACATCGTCAAAATCAAAATCCATATTTAATCTGACTCCTGCTATTGTCACTGAGGGCATTTCAAATTTGGTTACGTCTGCGCTAAGCTGTAAACTTGCTTCTTTACCCGGTAGAACAATGAAGTTAATTTGCTTGTCATTTCCAGCCGTTGCCAACGTTCCATCTTCAGCTGTTATATTTTTCGTAAGGTCGCCTTTCAGGGTCATTGCTATTTGCAACGCATAACTATCAAAAAATTCTTCACTGCCCTTTGGATTCCTTTTAGTTTCGATTACAATATCAAGATGGCCTGTTTTCCCAGCGAGGTCATCAGGAGATATTTCATTGCCATCCAGAATGTATTTTATAGATATTTCCCAGGGAATCTGCGGGTCCATGAGAAATCCTTCGTATTGTAACTTGTCTACTTTTGTTCCCATAGTAACTCTTCCGCTCTCAAGCCTCAGGGTTTCACTGCCCGACAAGTTTTTTACGTACTCATAATTTCCATAGTCCAGTATGTCGCCATCTTCATCCAGTTGAAACCTGTTTACTACGTACACTTTGTCCACGGAGCCATCATTATTTAGTTTGACATATACTACCTCTTCTTTAAGAGATGTGGCTCCTGCAGGAAATGAAATACATAAGGGAATTACTAATGCAGCGATAATTAGGATAGACAGCCATTTTTTAATTTTTTTTGATTTTGGAATTCTCATTTCATTCATTTTGGGATGCTCCTTTTGAAATATCTTCTTTTTTGAAAAACTTTGAGCCTATTGTTGTCTTTCCAATGGGTTTGTCAAACAATATTAGCATGGAAGGTAAAAATCCAATTACCATAAGCATCGATATAATTGTTCCTCTTCCAAGCAATAATCCAATGTCTTGTACTATCGTATTTGACGAAGTAAAGAACAAGGTAAATCCTGCTATGGATAATATTGAAGCTGAAACCAGTATCGACCGAAACGCTGTTCCAAGTGAAGCTGCTATGGCTTCTTTTAATGGAAGGAATCTTCTGTTACCCATAAAGGTATCAGTTAGAAGTATTGCATAGTCAATTGTCGCTCCAAGCTGTACGGTGTTCAACACCAGATACCCGATGAAGTTTATGGATGTTCCTGTAAAGTAAGGAACGGAAAGGTTTATCCATATGGCAACTTCTATTGTAAGAATGAGTATGAACGGAAGAGTTATCGACTTGAAAGCTAAGGCAACTACTAAAAATATTGCTATTATCGCAATCAGATTGACCCTCACGTTATCTACATCTACTACTTCCTTCATATCTCTTAAGGTTGCGCTCTGACCTACCATATAATACTCATCGTAATATTTCGTTATCACATTCTCTAGATTGTTTACTGCTGCAAAGGTTATTTCACCCTCATCTGGTAGATTTGTATACATTATTATACGCGCGTAGTTATCCGAATAAAATTGTTCTGTTATATCTTCATCTAGAAAACCAGAAGGTATCCCAGAGCCTACGCTTTCAGCATATGAAACTACGCTTTTTATATATGGGTCATTTTTTAGCTCTTTTGATAGTTCTGTTTCTTTGCTCGTATCTCCACTGGGAACCAGAACTGCAAGTATATTTGTCCTTCCAAATTCTTCCTCAATGTCCAAAAAGCTCTTTCCAAGTCTTCTGTCTGGATCGTCTGATGCATTGCCGTAGATGAACGCTGTATGACTCTGACCAAGAAAGCTTGGTACGATAGCAAGCACGACAACTATGGCAATTGGGACAAACAGCTTTGATAAGTATTTGCTTATATTTTTAAACTGCGGCATAAATGACTTATGCGCAAGTTTATCTATCCAGTGGTATAGAGAAAGGGTCAGCGCTGGTAAGAACATGGTTACTGATATAAAGCTAAAAATTATTCCCTTTGCCAACGTAATCCCAAGGTTTGGTCCAATCTTAAACTTCATGAATACCAATGCAAGAAATCCAAATAATGTCGTAAGTGCACTGGTAGCTATTACTGTCATGGATGATTTTATAGCGTAAAACATGGCTTTGTTAACATCGTCATACTGTTTCCGATATCCTTCAAAACTATGTAAGAGGAATATAGCGTAGTCCATTGAAACAGCCAATTGAAGTATGGGACTTACAGAATTTGTGACAAATGATACGTCTTTGAAGATAAAATTTGTCCCCATATTAATGATTACAGAAACTCCGATTGCTGCTAGAAACAGTACAGGTTCAAGCCAGGATGATGTCGAAAACAGCAAAATCACAATGATTGCAGGCAGAACAATTGCAACTGCAAGTGCCACTTCTGTTATTGCCGACTGCTGC
>JAVEXI010000108.1:0-3460 GCA_034004165.1 Gudongella sp.
TTTATCATCTTTTCTGTCAAAGCCTTCTCTTGCATTGAACATTCTCTCAAGAGTAAGCACTCTTTCAGCACAGGCCATTAGTTCTTCCTGACTCATTTCATCTCCTGTAGCTGCATTGTATAATCCAGTCCATGTACTACCTTTTACAGCGAGAGTGATGCTTGCAAACAGACAGACTCCAAGCAGATTTGTGACCATAGAAAGTTCCATAAACGGCTTGACCCACCATTTGTTCTCGTCTTCAAAAGGCGAGACTTTTTCATGTATTCCCAGTTCTGGCTCTGTGTATCCAAATGCATCTACAACAGAAGCATAGGGTCTTAAGTGATCAGCACCTCTTGCTGAAATCATATGTGACAGCGATTCTCCTTTACTGGCTCTTACACCACAAGACGCCAGCTCCATACCTTTGATTTGGAAGATATATTTTTCAGCTTCAGGCCCAATTCTCTGGGCGGCTCTCAGAGATCCCTCTGCTAGTATATCCCCATAACCTTCTCTCTTAGCTATCATTTCGGTCATCTGGACCATTGCCTCAGCGTTTCCAAATGATAAATCTATCCCTCCAGTGGTCTCTTTATCAATTAAACCTTTTTCAAACCACTCCATTGCGGAGGCGATGGTTTGTCCTGTAGATATGGTATCAAGACCGTTCCTGTTGCAAATATAATTTGCTTTAGTGATTGCATTGAGATCGTCAACGAAGCACTTTGAACCAAATGCTCCTATTGTCTCATATTCAGGTCCTCCACCATGCTCACCTTTATATGGGCCATCGAGTATTTCAGTATGTCTGCCGCAGGCAACAGGACATCCGTAGCATGCCCATGCTTTAACCTTAAGATTTTCATGGTAAGCTGCATGTCCGATTTTATCCATTGCATCAAATGTGGTAAACTGCCAATTTTTTGTCGGTAAGAGTCCAAGAGCATTAATTGAATCGGTAAAAGATGTAGTGCCATAGGGCTTTAGTTCTTCTCTGACAAAATCTTCAGCATCAAGTTCTTTCCTGGCTCTCTTTGCGAATTCATCCATTTTTTCTGGGTCTGCAACTTCGATTTTAGAAGTGCCGTAAAAAGCAACTGCCTTCAAATTCTTTGAACCCATAATAGCTCCTGGACCACCTCTGCCAGCAGCTCTATGTTTGTCAACCATAATAGAAGACATCAGCCCCAGTTTTTCACCTGCAGGGCCTATTTCTGCTATTCGAACTTTGTCATTTCCAAGATCAGCTCTGATTGCATCCTCCGTCGCTTCTGTATCCATGCCCCATATAGCCGAAGCATCCTTAAATTCTACAGAATCGTCATTGATGTATAAATAAGTAGGTGCTTCGCTCTTGCCTTGAATGACTACTGCATCCCATCCTGCACGTTTAATCATAGGAGTTAAATGCCCTCCAACATTGGTCATGCCAATAGTTCCTGTCAGCGGAGATTTATATCCTATACACAATCTGCCACAGGAGGGTGCCCTTGTACCTGTCAAAGGACCAGTTGTAAAGACGAGGATATTTTTCTCATCCATTGGGTCTAAACCCGGTTCCAGTGTATCGTAAAGAATTTTTGCTGCCAACCCCTCGCCACCGATATACAACTTTTGTAATTCCCTGCTAAAATCCTGTACCTCTGTACTTCTGTCGCTTAGATTAATTTTGAGAATTTTGCCTGTCACTGTGTTCATAAAAATGCCTCCTTTCATAATTTGAGACTTTTAAAAACATAAAAGGGATTTCCACTTTCGTGAAAACCCCTTTGCAAACGCGGCAGGTCAGGAAATCTCTTCCCTGGCCCATAGTTCATTATTTCCAATTCAAGTAAAATTTCTGCAGGAAATAAGGAATCGGAGTATATAATATTCTTTGTATTAATTTTATCATGATTAGGGCATATATTCAATAAGTAGACAATGAATTTTCAATTATGGAGATGATATTATGGATATACATGAAACTGTTCACTACCCTCATAGCGAGATGAATACATTTCTATTGCCTGCAACCCGTGGTTGTTCATGGAATAAATGTGTCTATTGCAGTATGTATAAGGATTCAGATTACAAACTTGTTGCATTTGATGAGATGAAAATGAACTTAATGAACGGGAATCCATATACTGAAAGGGTGTTCTTAACAGGTGCAGATCCCCTTTCAATGGGATTTGACAGGATGATGCAAATTTTAGAATTGATAAAGGGATACTTCAAGTACTGCGCTATAGTTGGGGCTTATGCTTCAATAAAAAACATCACTATGTATTCTGACAAAGAGCTCGAAGAATTGCACAGAAATGGATTGAATCTTTTATACATAGGGTTTGAATCTGGCAGAGATGACATACTTAAGCTTATGAAAAAGGGGCACACAGCCATCCAGGCTATAGAGCAAGCAAAGAGGCTTAATGATGCATTCATTCAGTTTAATACCATAATTATGTATGGAATTGGAGGCATTGGAGAAGGAATAAGTAACGCAGAGGAAACTGCTAAATTGATTGGACAATTTGAAACAAAGGGAATTATTACAATGAATATGACAGTTTTTGAGGGCACAGAGCTTTCCAGGCTAATTAGCAAAGGTAGTTTTATTGAAGCAAGTCGCACAGAAAAGTTGCTTGAACTAAGGAGGCTTCTGGAATTGCTTGAACCGCAGAGAAGAACTGAATTTGACACTACTCATCCAACCAACATAT
The DNA here is from genome assembly GCA_034004165.1 of Gudongella sp. GTDB lineage: Bacteria > Bacillota > Clostridia > Tissierellales > Tissierellaceae > Gudongella. Next base: position 2,691 of record JAVEXI010000108.1, read on the forward strand.
TAAGAATCAGAGGATTTCTTCCTGAAGATAAGAGCAGACTCTTAAGGGATATAAACAGCCTGCTGCAAATAGATAGCTGACACAATTGCAAAAAATTGTGGTAGAATGTGTATATAATTATTCCACAATGTCAGGGGGAAATACTATGATTTATAGAAATGCCACACTGGAAGATATTCCTGCAATTTCTGAACTGCAAAAGAAGTACCATGTATCCACTATCAGTGATGAAGACAGGCCAAATGGATTTGTAACAACTTTGTTCTCAGAAGAACAGTTTGCGGAACTGATAACCAAAGAAAATGGAGTTGCCATAGCCTGTGATGGAGACAGAGTTGTTGGATATGCAATGGCAGCATCATGGGAATTCTGGTCAGAATGGCCACTTTTTCAACATATGATTGAGGACCTTCCATCAACTGAATACCTTGGACAGAACCTATCGACAGAAAATTCATACCAGTATGGACCAATTTGTATAGACAAGGAATACAGGGGAACGGAAGTTCTCTCAAAGCTCTTTGATTTCTCAAGAGAGCAGATGATGAACAGATTCCCAATACTAATAACTTTTATAAACCACATTAATCCAAGATCTTATGAAGCCCATGTACGAAAATTGGGATTGGATGTAATCAAGGATTTTGTGTTCAACAATAATAACTACTATGAACTGGGATATGATACTTCGGTTAAAGTACAGAATTCATAATGATATTTATTCGGAGAGATAGAGATGCTCCTTAAATAGATGCTTAAGAGATTTTGAG
>JAVEXI010000038.1:0-16164 GCA_034004165.1 Gudongella sp.
CACACCTTTCATCTCCTTGTAAGAAAATTTGCTAACTTAATCTTACAGGAATATATTTCAAGGTGGTAAACTTTTTCGCTGTCAAAAGCCTTTGAAGTGGTCAACTTTTATTATGTCATTTACATCTGTCTTTTGATATTGTGATATTTCATAAAATTCATTTGTGCCCAATCCAATTCTCAGGATTTTTCTTGATCCTTTTTTCGCACATTCACTTTTGATAGGGCAGGCCTTGCACGTTTCAAGGTCAAAGTAGTAGGTATAACCTTCTCGGAAACCATTATCTCGCTTAGCCTTGTAATATCGTCTCTTTACTGTTACATTCCCCTGACTACATTGCCACTCATCTGCATCTTTGTTGTAACTATATTTGCTTTCATCAAGCCTATATACTGTTGCACTAACTGGTATATAGGCTTTGGCTCCTATATCATTAATATTTCTTAAAATTGATTTTCTAAAATATGCTTTGTCTCCATAGAGCTCTTTGATGTTAATACCTGTTTTCTGGGTATCGTCTAACATTTCTTTAGTATAGGACCCATCTACATAGGCACCGTCTGCTGTTCTTACTGAAGTAATTATGCGTTCATCTGTCGTCATGATAAATTCAGTTTTATATCCATAAAAAGGCTCTTCTCTGCTTTTCCTACCAACTCTTGCATCTTCATCAATCAACGAACGAACTCCTCTTTGCTGGATGAATTTTGGATCTGCAAGAATCTGTTTTGCTTTGTTGATAATATTTGTTGTAGAAATTTCTTTATGAGTTATTTTTTCTTCTGTCTTTTCTATTATTATTTCTAGGTGATTTTTCATGATTTCTTTTGCTTTTTTGTAATCTTCAAGTTCTCTATATTCTGGTGTATCAGGGATATCTACAATGGTTTCCCCAGTTTCTTGTTCATATACTTTGATTATTTTTTTTGCAAGATGATCCATCAATCTTTCGGATGTTAATCTATTTGTGTTTGCTTCTATATGTGTAGCATCTATGCTTAAGCTTGTGGATTCAATAATTCCTTGTTCAACACATTGCCTGACAATTTCTGTTATTATGTTGTCTAATGTTGTTTCTTCTAATCTCTGGGTTCTAAATTTAGATAAGAGGCTTTTATCTGGCAAGGTATCTTCGGGGTTTAGTCCTAAGAAGTAGAGATAAGCTAGATTTAATTGGGCTTCTTCAATAACTCTTTCATCAGACAGATTGTATAGATGTTGTAAAAAGAGTAATTTACACATGAGTTCAGGCTCTTTAGCAGGTCTACCAAAGTTGATACAGTATTTATCTTTAAGTAATTCGTTGATAAATGAGAAATCAACTACAGAATTAATCCTTTTGAGTATATGATTTTCAGGTATTTTAGTGTATAATGAATAATGAAATGACAATTGTTTCAGCTTAGGTTGAAGCATAAAAATCCTCCTCTTTTGGTTAATTTTGTTCGCACTTACATTATACCATAAATGAGGAGGATTTTTACATTTAATATTGATATTCCAACGTTTTAACTACTTTTTATATTGCTAATTTAAATATATTAAATGCTCGCATGGGGAAATCTTATGGACTTTTTCACTGGTCTCGGACAGTCCCCGTGGGTCAAAATTTTCATCTTTCTTGGATTTAAAATTACTATAAGCTTGAAAAATTCTATTAAATACTCATGTAAAGCATCTTGACATAGATAAGAAAACCTAATATAGTGTACATATAGTATATATACATTATTGGAGCTGAAAGGTGATTATATGGATATAATTATAAGTAATTCTAGTAAAAAACCTATTTATGATCAAATTGCATCCCAGATTAAGGATATGATAATGTCTGGTGCCCTTGAGGAAGGGGACACCCTCCCATCAATGAGAGTACTGGCCAAGGAACTTAGGATAAGTGTAATAACCACTAAACGGGCATATGATGAACTAGAGGCTGATGGTTTTATTGAAACTGTTACTGGAAGGGGAAGCTTTGTAGCCAGTAAAAACCTTGAATTTATCAGAGAAGAACAATTCCGTAGGGCAGAAGAGTATCTTATGAAGGCAGTAGATACAGCCAGGAGCAGTGGAATTAAATTAGATGAATTAATGGAAGTTTTAAAAACCCTATATGAGGAGGCATAAGAATGGATGATATTTTAAAGATTGAAAATCTTTCTAAAAGCTATGATGATTTTACCTTAAAGAATATAAACTTCACTATTCCCCAAGGAGCTATTATGGGTCTAGTTGGGGAGAATGGTGCGGGGAAAACAACTACTATTAAGTTGATACTCAATCTAATAAAAAGAGATGCAGGAAGGATAGAGATCTTTGGCCTTGATAACGTTGAAAATGAAATGGAAGTTAAGGAAAGAATAGGGGTAGTTTTAGATGAAAGTAATTTCTATATTGACTTAAATCCGAATGACATTTCAAAGGTTATGGGAAATATATATAAGAATTGGGATAATAATATCTTTTTTTCCTATCTAAAACAATTTAATCTACCGAAAAATAAAACCATAAGGGATTTATCCAAGGGTATGAAGATGAAACTATCCATAGCAATAGCCCTATCCCATCAGCCTGACCTTTTAATTTTAGATGAACCCACTAGTGGTCTTGATCCTATAGTTAGAAATGAAATTTTAGATATATTTTTAGATTTTATACAGGACGAAGAAAAATCCATCCTCTTTTCTACTCATATAACTAGTGATTTAGATAAGATAGCTGATTATATTAGCTTTATACACGGAGGCGAGCTTGTACTTACTGAGAATAAGGATGAACTAATTAATGATTATGGAATAATAAAATGTGGCAAGGAAGATTTTAATAAAATAGATAAGGACCATATGATAGGCTATAGAAAAAATCAATTTGGCTATGAAATATTAATTTCTAACAAGGAGAATGCCCAAATAAAATACAAGGGTCTAGCCCTTGATTCAGTAAACTTAGAAGATATAATGCTATTTTATATTAGGGGGGAAAGATAGTGAAGGGATTAATCCTTAAAGATATTCTAAACCTAAGAAAACAATTTAAAACTACCTTATTAGTCATAGGATTCTTTGCTATTTATGCCTATGGAACCAATAATCCTAGCTATATGCTGGCCATGGTAACACTTATTTTTGCCATGATGCCCATAACAGCTATGGGCTTTGATGATATGAGCAAGTGGGATAGATATGCTCTAGCCATGCCTATTTCAAGAAAAAGCATAGTAATGAGCAAGTATATATTGTCAGTTTGCCTATCCCTACTATCTATACTAGTATCCTTTTTTATAACCTATATAGTCATACTGCCTAGAACTGATATGACTGGTAATGAATTATTATTGATAGCCTATATTATTTTTTCTATATCCCTGGTATTCATAGCTATAGTCCTTCCCTTTATCTATAAATATGGAGTAGAAAGGGCAAGAATTATCTCCATAGGTATCTTTGCCTTGCCTACTATGATAGTTCTTGCCCTATACAAGATAGGTTTTAAACTCCCCAGTAAAGACCAACTTATGCTTTTATTAAAGATTTCACCTATTTTACTTTCAATTATAGTAATTACTTCTGCTTCTGTTTCCTATAGAATTTTTAAGAGTAAAGATATATAAAATAAACTCTCTTGCAAGGAAATTCATTTGCGACCCACGGGGACTGTCCCCGTGGGTCCAGTGAGTGTATAATAGAAAATAATTTTAAGACCAAAAGCATTAGAAAAGTATTAGATAAGGGTATTATATTAAAAAAGGAAAGGAGCAAGAAATGACTAAATTAAGACCAATAGAGTTAAATAGTAAAGGTCATTCTCCCCATTGGGTGGGTAATGGTTTTAGAGTCAAACAGTACTTTCCAAGGGGATTAAACCTTTTGGAAAGATTCAGCCCCTTTATACTAATGGATTATAATGCACCATTTGAATTCTCTCCAAGCAAAACTCCTAGAGGAATTGGAGCTCATCCACATAGAGGTTTTGAAACTGTAACTTTTGCATTTAAAGGAGCGGTTGAGCACCATGACAATATGGGTAACCATGGAATTATTTATCCTGGAGATGTTCAGTGGATGACTGCAGGTGCTGGAATTCTACACAAGGAATACCATGAAAAGGAATATTCTAAGCAGGGCGGGATTTTCCAAATGATTCAACTTTGGGTCAATTTACCAAGGAAAGATAAATTTGCAGATCCTGATTATCAGGACTTAGCCTATAGAAATATGGGGCTTCATTATCTTGATGATAATCTGGGACAGGTTACGGTTGTTGCAGGAAACTTTAGAGAAGTCACTGGTCCGGCATCAACTTTTTCACCTATTAATATCTATATAGTCAACATAAAAGAAGGTGCAAAACTCTATTTAGAGGAGCCATCAGATTTTAATACAGGCCTTCTCATCCTAGATGGTGCATTTAGGATTAATGGACAAGATTTCAACGAAGAAGAATTTTTACTCTTTAAGAATCAAGAAGGAATAATAGAATTAGAAGGGAAAACAGAAGAAAACAAACTGATAGTTCTAAGTGGTCAGCCACTAAATGAGCCAATAGTAGCAGGTGGTCCCTTTGTAATGTCTACAAGAGAAGAGTTGGCAGAGGCAGCCAGAGATTATAGAGAAGGCAGGTTTGGCTCTGAAGATTTTTAGTATAAATAATTATTGAGATGATAATTTAAGATTTAATGGACATGAAAAGCCCCTTATTTAATTAGAAATAGGGGGCTTTAACATATTTGAAGATTACTTAGCTACCATAACGGAGCTGGCTTTGATTACTGCAAATGCTTCATCTCCAACTTTTAAATCCAGAGATTCAGCTGAACCTGTAGTGATGCTTGATACTACTTCTACACCACCTATATCAATAACTACTTCAGTTGATACTGGTCCTTTTTTTAATGATTTTATTGTACCCTTTAACTGGTTCCTTGCTGATAATTGCATTATATCACCATCCTTAATATTTATTTTGTGTGTATTATTCTATACCCAAAGGATATTTATTTAATAGATATATTGAAAGATTTTGGCCCACGGGGACAGTCCCCGGGGTCATTTTAAGCAATCTCGACATTGCTTTGTCACTAGGACTCGTGTCATAATAGTGATGAAAGGTAAGATAGTCTACGATAGTTTTTTAGTTACCTTAGACGTAAAGTTAGAATTTGGGCAGGGTGCTAAGAAGGTTTCAGTGAGATGTATGACAGGGCGATAAAACATGGGATTATTACCAGCCTAGAATGAAATATCTAATGCTTGCAACTATCAGTTGCGAACGTTCAAGTCCAATTTGGTAGAATGCAACTGAAGATATTTTTATAATAGAAGTATCAAGTTTTAAGGGGGTTCATATGTCTATAGGGGAGAAAATACAACATCTTAGAAAAACGAACAATTTATCCCAAGAGCAACTGGCAGGAAAACTTTCAGTTTCAAGACAGGCCATCTCAAAGTGGGAACTGGGAGAATCCACTCCAGATACGGATAAAGTTATTTTATTAAGCAGAATATTTCAAGTTTCCACCGATTATCTATTACTCGATGATATCAACAGTGATGTCAAAATTTCCGCAGTGGATACAGATAGTAAGCTTATAAATAGACAATATAGCTTAAAAGCTCTATATACTATTACTACTGGAATAATTATAATTGGTCTATTTATGTCAATTATTGCTCACCTCACATGGCAATATATACCATTAGTCAGTGTTGGCTTTATTATACAAATGATTAGTGTGGTTGTTTTTGAGGCTATGAGCAGCCGTTACTTAATTGGAAATGAGAATAAACAGGTGCGTAAAAGATTCTACGCCTTAAATTTATGGTTTATATTGCCTTTTCCAATATTCTTGATATCGGATCGTTTTTTCTATCTTTTTCCACGACCTAGAGTATCTGGAATAGACTTTACTATAGCAATAATATATTTAATTATTTGTGGCATCACTACCTATGTATTGAAAAAGAATACAGAGAATAGATAAAATGGCCCTCGGGGACTGTCCCCGAGGGCCATTTTTTATGCTAGCTTAAATCCACTTAAACTCTCTTCCATTTTCTCCGCTAGTCTTGCAAGATCCTGTGCTGAACCAGAGATTTCCTCCATGGATGCATTTTGCTCTTCGGTAAATGCTGCCATTTCCTGCATATCGACAACTGATTTTTGCATGATTTCAGAAACTGTTCTAACAGCTTCGATTATATTTTTACTGGAAACCCCAGTGTCTACAGTAATCCCATGAACATTTTTAATATCGTGGACCAGCTGTTCGATTTCATTAGTTATATTTATAAAAATTTTGTCTACTTTATCGATGGCCTCTGTTCCTGAAATAACTTGAGAAGTATTTTCCTGCATTGTATCTACAGCACTTTGAACTCTGTCGCTAATTTCCTCTATGAGATCAGAGATTTTTTCTGCTGCTTTAGATGTTTGTTCAGCGAGTTTTCTCACTTCGTCAGCGACAACGGCAAAACCTCTGCCAGCTTCTCCAGCTCGAGCTGCTTCTATTGCTGCATTTAGAGCAAGAAGATTTGTCTGACTAGAAATGCTTGTGATCATATCAATGATACCCGCAATTTCTTTGGATTTATTTCCTAATTCTTTTATTGCAACTCCAGTATTATCTGTTTTCTCTTTTATACTGGACATTTCAAACATTGCATCCTTAACCAGTTTAACTCCATCATCTGTAGCGGAATTTGTATTATCTGCAAGGCCTTCTACTGATTCAATACTAGCAATAACTCTTTCCATATCGTAAGCCATTTTATCCGCAATATTGTTAATTTCACCTAATTCATGTGACTGAAGTTCTGCTCCAGTAGTAAGTTTTTGAACGTTTTCTGCCACTTGTTCTGTAGCTTGGCTGGTTTGTTGTGAGCTGGCACTCAATTCTTCAGAAGATGCTGCAACAGTTTCAGATGCTTCAGAGATTTCCATAATCATCAGCTTTATCTTATCAATGCTGTTTCCCAATTTATTTAAGAATTCACCAACTTCATTTTCGCTGGTAGATGATGGGGCCTCAGAGAAATCACCTTCTGCAATTTTTGCCACATAAAGATTTGCTTCTCTAATAGGTTTGTTGATTCCATTGAGTATTTTGAAACCTATAAAGAATAAGATAACTGCACCTGCCACTATGAAGATAAGAGACAAAGTTCTTGCAAGAGAATACTGACTTGCTGTGTCAGCTTTTGTTGAATCTGCCAAATCCATTTCTATTTCTGTTAAGTCATCAAGAGGATCTCTGACTTCATTAAATAAATCAGTCAGTTCAGTTTCCATATAATCTGCTCTACTTAAAGATGAGAAGCTGTTCTGCTCTAAAAGTGAAGAGTACTCGTCTACTTTTTCAATCCATATGCTTAATGCTGCTTTATGCTTGTCTAATGAAACAGTTTGTTCTGCAGTTGTTGCTTTACTCTCATAACCAGTAACACGCTCTATAACTTGGTCAATATTTACTTTTATGTCATCATAATTTGCATTCCACTCGCTTGATCCTGGTTCAAATTTAATAAGCTCTCTTCTGGCAAGCTCTGCCTGATAAAGATCTCTGTCTGCATTGAGAATCTTTTCTATACTTGGGATATACGTATCGGTAAACAATATTGTATTGGCGTTTACTTCACTTAAATTCAGTATGCCGATTATACCGATAAGAGATGATATTGCTACTGCAAGGACAATAAGTATCGAAAGTTGATTTTTTATTTTCATCACATCTACTCCTTTGAATATATTCTTAAAATCAATATTACATTAAATCACATTCAAATACAATGTTTTATTTCAAACGATATATTTTAATTATGTTGATAAATCAATGGTTACACTGTCGTTTTATAGCACTAAAACTAACCCGTGGGGACTGACCCCGTGGGTCTTTGTTCTCGCGGGTTATTCTCAACTTGACAAAATAAATCTTTATGCTATTATATGTCAGTAAGCACTAACATAAGGAGGACTGAGATGAAAGATAATATTGTAAAACGAATGAACAAAGAGGAAAGAAGGGAACAAATTCTTGAATCTGCATTAAATATATTTGTAGATAAGGGATATAATGGGGCAACCACTTTAGATATTTCTAAGGAGGCAGGTATATCTGAAGTAACTTTATTTAGATATTTTGATTCAAAGAAACAAATATTTATGGAGGCTATCGAGCCTATATTAGTGACTGGATTAGAAGAATCCATTGTGGCATCTAAGGATTTAGAACCAGCAGAAAAATTGAAGTTTATATTGGAAAATAGGATCAAATTTATAACTAGTCACCATGAAGTAATAAAATTGATATTGATGGAAAGCCAAATCAATAAAGAGGTGGCAGACTTCAACTATATTAACCAGATTATACTTATGATAAAGGATTCTATTAATGAAGCAGGTATAAAATTGGAAGATGAAAATTTTTCAATCAGGTTATTAATGGGAAGTATGTTATCTTTTTTATATTTACCTGAAACTAATGAAGATATTATTAATGACTATATAGATAGTTTTATTTACAGTTTTATAAAAGCTCAACGATAAAATAAATAGCTAAAGAAAGAAGGATTGATTGACATGAGTAAGTTATTTTCAATAATAGGAAGTAGAATTGAAAAAACACCTTTTAAGACTTTATTTGTGGCAATTTTTGTATTTGCCCTTTTAATAACAGGAGCTATTAAAGTTCATATGGCAACAGGAAGTGAAACTTTAGTTAAAGCAAACAATAATGCTTACATATCTAATTTTGCCATGGAGCAGGAATTTGGCGGGGATGCCATTATGGTCATACTCGAAGGGGAACAAGAGGATTTACTAAAATTAGGAAACCTTGAAAAAATGTGGAGGGTAGAAGAGAGGCTTAAATACAATGAAGGAATATTTACCTTTATGAGCCCAGCTACCATAGTACATCAAATTACCGATAAGCAAGGGAAAGAAATAAAGAAACAAGTACCTGATATATCTAGTGGCCTTGGAGAACTGGGAGATAAACTTATGGAGATAGGTATTGAACTGTCATCTAAGGATCTGCCAGATCCTGAAGCAATTGAAAGAAAACTAGATGATTTAATGGAGTCCATGGATCCAACTAAGCTTATGGTATCAATGGGTGGCAAACAAGAAGAAGAGTTAAAAAACAAACTTTTGTCTATGGGAAATGGTCTGGGACAAATGGGAGAAAAGCTGATTAATATAGGCAATGAATTGGGCAGCAAGGATATACCCAATCCAAAGAATATGGCGGAAAAACTTAGTGAATTATCAAATATCTCAGCTGTCTTTGACCAACTTGCAGAAGGCCAGGATAATCTGGCAGCTGGAGCTACTGAACTTGGCGGAGGTCTAAATAATCTCTCCCAAGGTTTAGAAGAAATGTCACTTCAATTAGAACAATTAGCTAAAGAAATGAAAGGAAATCCAGAACTAGCACAAAAATTAGGTGTCTTTTCTGAAAAAACAGGGCAGACCTCTATGGGCTTATCGACCATGTCAGAAAATACGGCTAAACTTTCCCAAGGGAATGAAAACACAAGCCAGGCACTTAACAATATTGGAGAGAACCTTAAAGCAGAATTAGAAGAAATGAAGAAGAGCCTGGATGGTGAAGGCATATCTTCAGAAGAACTAAAACTCATGGCTGGTGGATTTGTATCCATGGGCGAAAACTTGACCAATTTAAGTAATGGTCTATCAGAGATGGCAAGTGGTGGAAGTTTGTTGCCTGATTCTAATGAAATGTTTTCTAGTTTCAAAGATAACATGGAAGATGAAATCAATAGTATGAAAGACAATCTATCAGGAGGAATATCGCCTGATGAATTAAAGCAAATGTCCGATGGATTTATAACCATGGGGGAGAATTTAACTAAAATAAGTGATGGAATGAATACTTTTCATGAGAAATCAGGAATGTTTGTACCTTTCTTTCCACATAATCAAAAAGAATTGGATAATATATTATATGAAGACGGAGTACTCCGTGATATTTTCTCTGACACCATAATAGATAACAATCATCTAATGCTAATGATAAAATTAGAGGGAAACTTAGATGATAACTCTATAGATTCAATTTATAAAGATGTTGCCTATGCAATGGAAGAAGAGAACTTCGACGTTTCCTATATTATTTCTGGAAAGCCAGTACTTGATTCATCCCTTAGAGCAGAGATGAAATCTAATATGCTCATAATGGTAATTTCAGCAGTAGTTCTAATGTTAATAATATTAAATCTAGTGTTCAGGGTTAGGTGGAGAGCCTTAAGTCTTGGGATAATCTTTGTATCTGTCATTGGCACCTTGGGACTAATGGGACACTTAAGTGTTTCTATGACTATGGTATCCATGGCTGTCTTTCCAATATTAATAGGACTTGGTATAGACTATTCAATTCAGTTCCAAAATAGGTATGAAGAAGAATGTTCAGTTAAAATCACGCTAACACAAATTGGTAAAGCAGTGGGATTAGCAGTCTTAGCTACAGTGCTAGGATTTGTATCGCTCTTTGCATCTCCAGTACCAATGATACAAGATTTTGGGAAAATGTTAACCATAGGCGTCCTGGTAAGTTTCGTAGGTAGTATATTTCTACTAATGCCAATTCTCGATGCTAGGGACACAGTTGCAGCAAAGGCAATAGCTTTCAATATAAAGGACTATGAAAAAGCAACTTCAATTGATAAACTTCTTAAATTTACAGTAAATGCTGTAGTAAAGTTAGCACCAATGATATTAATTGTTTCCATAGCCCTAGCAAGTATAGGCTTAATAGCCGACAGAAAGGTAGGAGTAGAAACTGATATAGAAACTTTTATGCCCCAAGATATGGATGCTCTCCATGATATTCACTACATTAGAGATATAGTAGGTTCTACTAATCAAATGGTTCTCTTTATGGAAGGTGAAAACCTATTAACAGAAATAAACTTGGACTGGATGAGATCTATAGTCGAAGATGTTGAAAATAAGTTTTCTGGGAAAATTGTTGATATTAAATCTATAGATAACCTAGTAGAGAACTTTTCTCCTATAGAAGATTTGGCCTTTGCAGAATATGTAGAAATTCTAAATGAGGAAATACCTGAGAATCAAAGAAAGATGTTTATTAATGACGATAAGAATAAGGCTGTAGTCCTTATGAATGTTGAACATATGGCAACTGCAGAACTCCAAAAATTTGTTGAAGATATGGGTGATTTGCTAATAGATGCACCAATAAAAGCATCAATCACTGGTAAATCTGTACTAGATGTAGAAATGGTTAAAGGATTGACTGATGGAAGATTAAAGATGACTATACTAGGATTAGGTTTAGTATTTGTGGCCTTATTAGTACTCTATAGATCCTTCTTCAAGGCGATAGTAGCAGTATTCCCAGTTGTCTTAATCGTTGGTATGTCAGGCGGAATAATGAACCTTCTAGGTCTAAAATATACACCTATAACTGCAACTTTAGGGGCATTGGTATTAGGCATGGGAACTGAAATGACCATAATGCTATTGGAAAGATACCTAGAGGAAAGAAATCTAGGCAAAGAGAAAAAACAAGCTCTATTTACCACCATCAAATATATAGGTAAGGCAACCTTAGCATCAGGGCTTACAACAGTTGGAGGCTTTAGTGTTTTAATGACTTCTAAATTTGTAATATTAAAAGACTTTGGTCTAATGACTGTAATTAATATATCCCTGGCTATTATGGCTACCTTTATTATACTGCCAGCTTTAATTTGGACATTTGACAGCTTAATTGTAAAAGCAAAAAAAGAAGTTTACAGAGAAGTAATCCAAGAATAGAATTCAATAAAAAAGCTTATATAGTTCACGAATAGCAACCCGTGGGGTCAGTCCCCACGGGCCAATTAGGGATTTTCGTGTTGCAGTATTGTAAAAATATGCTATACTTATCTTAATAAGAAATTAAGAAAAAGCCATATGTGAAGGGAGAAATAATAGAAATAATGAACAAATAGTCCATTAACAAATAAAGAAAATGAAATATATTAGGAGCTGTTCGACTGTACCTAATATATTTGTGCCTATTTTTATTATTAGTGGATAGTTTGTTTAGATAGTGCTTTTTTAATATTTCCATAGTTTATCTATGTATCTATTGCCATACTATCCTCTCTATTCTCAAAGGGGGATTTTTTATGTTTAAAATTAGTATGAAAAAGGTTAAAAAATATTACGGGACTAGATTACTGTTAGATATTGAGGACTTCAAAGTATATGAAAACGATAAAATTGGAATTGTAGGTGTTAATGGTGCAGGTAAAACAACTTTGCTAGAGATTATTAATAAAAGCATTGATTACAATAGTGGTGAGTTGTTTTATGACAAAAATACCGTTATTAAATATATTCCACAATTAGGTGAACCAAATAGGAAAACAATAAGCGGGAAGTATGCGTCAATATTTCAAGTTGAAGATAACTGGAATAATAATATGAGTGGAGGAGAGAAAACTAGGTTTAAATTAGCAGAAGGGTTTGAGAATAGCAATAGTCTACTATTAGTAGATGAACCAACAAATAATTTAGATATTGATGGAATTGAGTTAGTTATAAAGAATTTCAATGATTACAAAGGTCCATTTATAGTAGTTTCTCATGATAGGAATTTCTTGGATTCAGTATGCAATAAAATGTTGGAAATAGATAATGCCATATGTAAAATCTATAATGGTAACTACAGTAAATATCTTGAATTAAAGGAAATGGAAAATACAAGAAAGAGCTTTGAATACAAGGAATTCATCAATGAGAAGAATAGACTTACTAATATTAAAAGAGATTTAGAAAACAGATCTGCCAAGGTAAAGACTACACCTAAAAGAATGGGGAATTCAGAAGCACGACTTCATAAAATGGGAGGGCAAGCAAATAAAGCAAAACTAGATAGAACTGCAAAATCTGTAGAAAAAAGAATAGAGCATCTAGATGAAAAAGAAAAGCCTGTAAATCAAGACATAATTAAGATTAAGATATTGGAGTCAACCAAGCCTTACAACAAAATATTGATATCTGGCGAAAATCTAAATAAGAGTTATGGAGAAAACGTAATATTTCGTAATGCAGAATTCAACATTAACAATGGCAAAAAAACTGCTCTAATAGGACCCAATGGCAGTGGAAAGACTACTTTAATCAATATGATATTAGATAAAGAAAACATTAATATTAGTAAAAATGTGAGGATAGGTTATTTTAGCCAAACGTTGAATATTTTAGATGAAGATAAGACAATATTAGAAAATGTTATGGAAGAAAGCATTCATAATGATAAAATGGCAAGATTAATTTTAGCCAGACTATTAATAAAAGGTGAAAAGGTCTTTGAAAAATTAAAAATTCTCAGTGGAGGAGAGAGAGTAAAAGTTTCCTTCGCTAAAATAATTTTAGAGGATATTAATTTTTTGATTTTAGATGAGCCTACTAACTATTTAGACATAAATAGTTTAGAAGTAATAGAGGAACTTCTAAAAAATTATGATGGTTCAATTCTATTTGTTTCTCATGATATAAGGTTTATTGAGAATATATGTGATGAATTATTAATAATTGACGACAAGAAAATAGAATGTTTTAGAGGTAATTACAAAGAATACATGAAGGACAGAAGTAAAAAACAAGTTACTTCAAACGAAAAAAACATCGAGAACGGAATTATGATACTGAAAAACCAAATATCTTCTTTGTTAAGTAAGATTTCTATTGAGCAGAGCGAAGAGAAAAAAGCAGAATATGATAGGGAATATGCTTTAAAATTGGAAGAGTTAGCGAAATTGTATAAGATGATTAGGGAATATAACGCTAATAAGCTGGAAGAAAACCACAAATAGTACGAGTGACAACAATTAATGATACTAATAAGGCTAAAGAATAGAATATAGTAAAATTTTAATTGAAAGAGATGATTGAATGTCAAAAATTATGATTCAAGGTACAACATCTTCTGCTGGAAAAAGTTTAATGGCTACAGGGCTCTGTAGAATTTTCAAAGAGGATGGATATAGGATTTATCCCTTTAAGTCCCAAAACATGACCTCTAAATATTTCAAATGCCAAGATGGCTCTTTAATGAGTCCAGCTCAGGCTTTACAAGCTTTAGCTGCGGGTCTTGAGCCAAATCCTGACATGAATCCTATACTTTTAGTTCCTACTTCTAATATAGGTTCTCGAGTGATTTTAATGGGAGAGGATAAGCATCATATGGAGGCTCAGGAGTATTTTCAATTTAGGAAGAGCCTAAAACCCATGATAGAAGAACTCTATAAGTCCCTAGAAAAAGAGAATGATGTAATGGTAATTGAAGGGGCAGGAAGTCCAGCTGAAATTAATTTAAAGGAAGATGATATTGTAAATATGGGGATGGCAGAAATAGCAGATGCACCTGTTCTTTTAGTAGCAGATATCGATAGGGGTGGAGTTTTTGCCTCTCTTTATGGGACTGTAATGCTATTGGAAGAGGAAGAAAGATCAAGGGTAAAAGGCCTGATTATAAATAAATTTAGGGGGGACAAAAGTCTCTTAGAAAAGGGTTTAAAAATGATTGAAGATCTTTTGAATATTCCAGTTGTGGGAGTTGTCCCTTTTGAAGACTTTAATTTTCCTGAAATCCAAGCTAAGTTTGATAAAGAGGAATTGGAAAAAGAGTTTGTTAAGCTGTCTAAGAGCTTAAGAGAAAATTTGGATATAGAAAAAATTTATGAAATTATGGGTCTATAGGAATGATTGATATTATCCTGGCTTTTTTATTAGATTTGTTTTTGGGAGATCCTTATAGCTTTCCACACCCTGTTAAAGCTATGGGTAGGATAATTAATTGGCAGGAGAAGCAAGCAAGAAAGCTATTTAAATCCCCTCAGGACTTGAGGTTAGCTGGTGGATTGATAGTTCTAACAAATATTGTTTTAGGATTTGGACTAAGTTATTTACTTTTAAAAGCCATAAGACCTTATTATTGGATTTATCATGTAACAAATATTTATTTAATATATACTTGTTTAGCAGCTAAATCCTTATCCTACGAAGCTCATATGGTAAAGGCAGCATTGGATGAAGGGATTGAACAGGCTAGGCTTAGGCTATCTTATATTGTAGGAAGAGATACTAGCAAGCTAAATGAGGAAGAGATTGTCAAGGCTACCGTAGAAACAGTTGCTGAAAACACATGTGATGGCATTATAGCGCCCCTTCTTTTTATATTTTTTCTAGGTGCTCCAGGGGGCCTGGCCTACAAGTTTGTTAATACAATGGATTCTATGCTTGGCTATATGAATGAGGACTATAGGGAAATAGGATATTTCCCTGCTAAGATTGATGATGTTTTTAATTGGTTTGCTGCCAGATTAACAGGGGTCTTACTCTGCATAGCAGGATTATTCAAATATAATCCTAAAGAGGCTTGGAGGGTTTTTAAAAGAGACAGGCTTAATCACAAAAGTCCCAATGCAGGTCATCCAGAAGCAGCAGTTGCTGGTCATCTAGGATTGGAATTAGGTGGATCCAATATCTATAATGGCTTAATAGTTGACAAACCAACTATTGGAGACAATCTTTCAAAGGCTAAGTCCAAACATATTAGTCAAGCTGTTGATTTAATGTACAAATCAGAATTTTTATTAATGTTTATATTTGTTGTAGTAACCATAATATTCGATTTATAAGTTGAGATGTAAGAGTTTTAGAAGAAAGAATGTTGAGAGATATATTTAGGATAGAGACTCATACTTATCGAGATCAGATTAATGATTGTTGTTACTTTATTGCTCAAAAAATTACAGAGGGGGCTTATAAATGATTCATGGAGGAGATGTACTTTCCTATCAGAATATGGAAGGCAGAGAATTAATTGACTATAGTAGTAATATAAATCCTTTAGGGCCGCCCCAAGGGCTCTATGAAAAATTAATAGAAGGGTTTCAAAGCCTTAACTCCTACCCAGATATTAAATATAGGAAGCTAAAGAAGGCAGTAGCCCAATATTTAAACTGTAATCCTGACCAAGTTGTTTTAGGTAATGGGGCAATAGAGATAATAGACAAATTTATAATGCAGGCTGAAAGAATAGTTACATATAGACCAGCTTTTATAGAATACGAGCTTAGGGCAAGGGCACATAAGAAAGAATGGGACTTCATGTCCTATAATAATGAC
>JAVEXI010000039.1:0-16124 GCA_034004165.1 Gudongella sp.
ACGGTCGACAACAGACAGATACGATACGGGCTGACTGCAGTAAAAAATGTAGGCGCAAACCTGATCTCAGCTATTGTAAGAGCTAGAAAAGACGGTAAATTTAAAAGTTTTGCAGAATTTATCGAAAGAGTAGTAAAAAGTGATAGCTCTGTAATGAACAAGCGTGCAGTTGAAAGCCTTATAAAAGCAGGTGCGCTGGATTCGCTGGGAGCAAACAGGGCGCAGCTTTTATCAATTTTTGAAAAGACAATAGATGGAATACATTCAGATAGAAAAAGAAATATAGAAGGACAGTTTTCCATGTTTGACTTAGGCGGAGAGGAGAACTATTCTGACAGACTGCCTGATCTAAGAGAATTCCCTCAAAATACCCTTTTGCAGATGGAAAAAGAAATATTGGGTATTTATATATCTGGGCATCCTTTGATGCCTTATGAAAAAGAGATTAAATTAGTATCAAATTTTTCTGTCGCAGACCTTGTGACAGAAGAGTTAGCTGGTGGAATTGAACCTTCTGGAGTTCGAGACGGGCAGAGAGTTGCCATTGCGGGTATAATAACTGAGAAGAAAAACAAAGTTACTAAAAACAATAATATGATGGCTTTCATAACTCTTGAAGATATGTTTGGTTCAATTGAGTGTATTGTATTTCCGACAGTGTACGAGAAAAACTATAAACTAGTGGAAGAAGACAATATAGTTCTGATAGAAGGAAGACTTTCTATTTCTGAAGTAGAAGAACCAAAAATTCTAGTTGAAAGCATGTCACAGATAAGTAAGTTTAATTTTGACAAAATATATGTTAAACTGCCTAAGACTTCGGGGTCTGACTCACTTGATACCGTTAAGAGCATCCTGGTGAAGTATCCTGGAGATACGCCTGTTTACGTGTATTTTGAAAAAGATAATAAAATGGTAGCGGCAGATAGAAGTCTTTGGGTAGAGAAAGACAGCATGAAAGTAATTGAAGAATTACAATCGGCGTTAGGCAAAGACTGTATAAAAATAAATTAAAGAGAGAATCGAGATCGTGGAGGTGGCAATGAAGACTATAGGGGTTTTAACAAGCGGGGGAGACGCCCCAGGAATGAATGCAGCAATAAGAGCCGTAGTCAGAACAGGAATAGCCAATAACATTAGAATGCTGGGAATAAGGCAGGGATTTCATGGGCTTATTAACGGTGATTTAGATGACATGGAAATACCCTCAGTCGCAGATATACTGCATAGAGGTGGAACAGTATTAAGGACTGCAAGGTCTGAAGAGTTTATGTCTGAAGATGGACTAAAAAAAGCCTTGAATGTCATAGACGTGTACAATATGGATGGCATTATAGTGCTGGGCGGAGATGGAAGCTTCAGAGGAGCCCTTGAGCTTTCTAAAGCTGGAGTTAAGACGATAGGTGTCCCATGCACTATCGATAACGACCTTGCTTATACGGATTATACGGTTGGATTTATGACTGCAGTAGAGACTGCTGTCGATGCAATCGGTAAAATTCGAGATACATCATCATCCCATGGAAGAGCAAATGTAGTGGAAGTTATGGGAAGGCACTGTGGAGACCTTGCACTTTATTCAGGAGTCGCAGGAGGAGCCGAAAGCATCATCGTTCCAGAAATGGATTTTGACGTTGAAGAGATTTGTCAAAAGCTTTTAAGGGGAAGGAACAGAGGTAAACTTCACCATATTATTGTATTTGCCGAAGGTGTGGGAAATGCATATGAATTAACTAAGGAAATAGAAGAAAAAACTGGAATAGAAACCAGGCTGACAGTCCTTGGATACATCCAAAGAGGAGGAAGTGCTTCTTCCTTTGACAGGATTCTAGCCAGTAGAATGGGAGTAAGAGCAGTTGAATTACTATTAGAAGGTAAGTCGGGCAGAGCAGTGGGGTTTAAGTGCAATGAAGTAATTGATGTTACTTTGGACGACTGCCTGCTTCAAGAGAAAGCATTTGAACATAATCTTTACGAAATGGCGAGGGTGCTTTCCGTTTGAGGAGGAATAAATGATGAAAAAGACTAAAATTGTAGCGACGATTGGTCCGGCCTCAGAATCAGAAAGTACACTAAGAGACCTGATAAATAACGGAGTAAATGTATGCAGATTAAATTTTTCGCACGGAAGCCACGAAGAGCATAAACAAAGAATTGAGACGATTAAAAGAGTAAGAGACGAATTAAATGCTCCAGTTGCAATAATGTTAGATACAAAGGGTCCAGAAATAAGGCTAGGCAGCTTTAAGGATGGCGTCGTTGAAATTGAACAAGGACAGGAGTTTACACTAACTTCAAGAGAAGTAGAGGGAAATTCTGAAATCGTCAGAATGTCATATGAACATCTGCCTGAAGATGTAAAAGTAGGCGGAAGGGTTCTTATAGATGATGGGCTGGTAGAATTTGAAATAGTCTCAAAGGACGAGACTGACATAAGGATGATCGCTGTAAACAGCGGGACGCTCAGTAATAACAAAGGTGTAAACGTTCCTAATGTAGTCATCAACCTTCCAGCTCTTACAGAAAAGGACGTTTCAGACATCATCTTTGGAATAGAAAATGAAGTTGATTTTATAGCGGCATCATTTATTAGAAAGGCTTCCGATGTAAATGATATTAGGAGAATCCTTGAGGAAAACCAGGGTCTTTTTATAGATATTATTTCTAAGATTGAAAACCAGCAGGGCATGGATAATTTGGATGAGATTATAAATGTTAGCGATGGGATTATGGTTGCAAGGGGAGATTTGGGAGTTGAAGTTCCCACTGAAGAAATTCCATTAATCCAGAAAAAGATAATAAGAAAGTGTAATAGGGCTGGAAAACCAGTAATCACCGCAACACAGATGCTGGATTCCATGATGAGAAACCCGAGACCTACAAGAGCGGAAGTAACTGATGTCGCAAATGCAATAATTGACGGAAGTGATGCTGTCATGCTTTCAGGTGAGACAGCCGCAGGAAAGTATCCATTGGAATCAGTGCTTACAATGTACAGAATTTGTCAAAAGACAGAGAATTCTCTGGACTACAGAGAATTACTTAAAATCAGATCAGGAGTAGACGAAATAACCACGACAAATGCAATAAGCAAGGCTACTGTTAATACAGCTCAGGATCTGGGTGCTAAAGCTATCATCACGGCAACTTCATCTGGATATACTTCAAGAGCAGTATCTAAATACAGGCCAAAAGCGCCAATAGTTGCAGTAACAACTAGCGCCAGCGTTGTGAGAAAGCTCTCTCTGGAGTGGGGAGTTTACCCAATACATTCGCATGTATGTGAGACTACGGACGAAGTTCTCGATAATTCGATACAATCAGCTATAGAGGCAGGTTTTGTAGAAGAGGGAGACCTTGTAGTAATAACTGCTGGGATACCTGTCGGACTTTCTGGTACTACAAATCTTATTAAGGTTCACACGATTGGGAAAGTACTAGTAACTGGAACTGGAATAGGAAACAGGGTTGGTACTGGTAGAGTTGTAATAGGAAATACCGAAGAAGAACTGCTTTCAAAATTTCAAGATGGAGATGTACTTGTAAGTAAGGCAACTTATAAAGATATGGTCAAATTTATGGAGCGAGCTTCTGCCGTCATAGCGGAAGAAGGAGGCCTTACATCGCATTGTGCTATCGTTGGGCTCAACCTAAACAAACCAACAGTTGTTGGAGCAACTGACGCTACACTTATTCTCAAAGAAGGAGATATAGTCACTGTAGATGGCGGGACAGGACAGATTTACAAGGGAGAAGCTAAAGTCATATAAGAGAAGTCTGGATATTTCCAGACTTTTTCTAATTTTCATCTTCTCAAATTTTCTAAAGGCTGTTATAATAATTTAGTGACGCGAAATAGTTTGAGAGGGGATAATAAGTTGAAAGGGAACAGGACAAAATTTATTCTTGAAGGAAATATGTACAGGGTTCTAATTACATTATCGGTTCCCATTATGATAAACAGTGTTATACAGACTATGTATAATCTGGTAGATGGCATCTGGGTAAGCAAAATATCATCAGTACACTTTGCTGCAACATCGTTTGTATTCCCAGTAAACTTTCTCTTTATAGCACTTGGTATAGGCTTGTCTGTCGCAGGAACATCAATACTATCGCAGATGGTAGGAGCTGGAAGATTGTCAGAAGGAAGGAAATACTCCTCGCAGATTATAGCTGTATCAGCGCTGATATCTGTTGTATTTACTGCTATAGGGTTTATTTTGAGCCCTCATATCATCAGAGGCATGGGTGGAACAGGAGATATTTTAAAATACGGGAATATTTATTTAAGGATAACTTTTTTAGAATTGCCTTTTATATTTTTATTCTTTAACATAAGCGCAATGAGGAATGCTCAGGGAGATACACTTACTCCAATGATATTAGGAGGAATTTCAGCACTACTAAATACGATTTTAGATCCAATATTTATCTTCGTATTTAACTGGGGAATAGCAGGTGCAGCATGGGCTACTGTCTTTTCAAGAGCATTGTTGGCTGGTTATGGAATTAAAATAATAATGGACAATTCAAATCCTCTGAAGCCTAATTTTAAAGATTTCAAATTCGATAAACCAATATTAAAAGAAATTGCTTCTGTTGGATTCCCTGCTACAATAGGCCAGTCTGGTGCTGCAGTGGGGTTCATTATTTTAAACGGATTCATAGTGTCCTATGGAACGGCGACAATGGCTGCTTTTGGGATGGTAAATAGGATTACATCACTTATAATGCAGCCTGCAATGGGAATCGGAGCAGCACTTACTGCCGTGGTCGGTCAAAATATTGGAGCTGATAAAACTCACAGAGCCAGAGAAGCATTTAATAAAGCCAGTGTAGTAACTGTGGTGATTGGAATAATAGGGTGCGCTTTTCTATTGGTTTTCAATAGACCACTGGTGAACTTT
Source organism: Gudongella sp. (assembly GCA_034004165.1). Lineage (GTDB taxonomy): Bacteria > Bacillota > Clostridia > Tissierellales > Tissierellaceae > Gudongella. The sequence continues at coordinate 4,911 of JAVEXI010000039.1, forward strand.
TTCATCCAGTCGAAAGATGACCCCAGAGTAATCACAGAAGGAATAACCTATATGGCATATATAGCGTATACAATGCCTTTAATGGGCATCTTTAGCGTATTCCAAGGGATATTTCAGGGCTCAGGACATACCAGATACTCCATGGCAATGGAGGTAGGAAGGCTATGGCTTATTAGAATACCTATGATTCTAATATTTAAATATTTTACATCAATGGGTTCTGTCGGCATCTGGATATCAATGAGTATGAGCAATCTTATTATAGATATTTATGGGTTCTACATATATAAAAAGGGCGAATGGAGCAAGGGGCTATTAAGTATTACAAATTCCTAATAATGCCTGTTTGACAGCTTGAACTTAAACATAGATGTGCTATAATAATCTGTGCGATAAGATAAAAATGGAGGGAGAACAATGTCTACTGTCACGAACTACAAAAGAGAAGAAATAACAAAGGATAATCCGCTGATAGGCTCGCTGAGAACAACTATTGAGACGAATTTTTATGGAAACAATGTAGTCAAAGTCAATTCTATCAGTGAAGCGTATAAGTTGGCAAAAGATTCACCTGGAACAATAATTACTGATATGCCTGTACATAGACCAGAAGAACTGGGACTTTCTACTGATGCAAAGGTTCTGCTTTTTAACGATGGAACAGTTACCGGAAGATTTGCTGGAGCCAGAGTCATCATAGGAGAACCAGGAGTAAGCGAGGCTGAATATGCAACTATAGCTAGAGAAGCTGTATATCAGTCGAGATATAAAAGACTGTACCACGCACAGGTTGTAATTGGACTTCACCCGGATTTTATGGTCAGAGCACACCTTCTAATACCTGAAAATCATGAAAATGTAATGTATTCATGGCTATTGAATTTCCAGTACCTGACACAGGAATACATGAGAATGTATAAAGAGTCAAAGAAGTATCCAGAAGGCGACCTTTACGTATTTTCAGACCCTGATTACGTACCGCCATCACATCCAGATGGACTTGCATTGTTTAATCCAGAACACAATACAGCACTTCTGCTTGGTATGAGATATTTTGGAGAACATAAGAAAGGCACATTAACTCTTGCCTGGGGACTTGCCAACAGAAATGGATTTGCTTCATGTCATGGTGGTATGAAAAGATATAATTTTGATGACGGTAGAAAATACACAATGGGAGTATTTGGGCTTTCAGGTTCAGGAAAGTCGACACTTACTCATGAAAAGCACGATGACAAATACGACATTACCATTCTCCACGATGATGCATATATAATACATACAGAAGAAGGTTACTCCATCGCTTTGGAGCCTGCCTATTTTGATAAGACACAAGACTACACTACTTCACACCCATCAAATAAATACCTTTTAACAGTACAAAACTGTGGGGTAACACTTGACGAAGACGGAAATAAAGTAATAGTAACAGAAGACATTAGAAATGGAAACGGAAGGGCTGTTAAGTCTAAGCTTTGGGCTGAAAACAGGGTGAATAAAATTGATGAACCTGTAGATTCGATTGCCTGGCTGATGAAAGACGCAACTATTCCTCCTGTAATAAAAATTAATAACCCGGTTCTTGCTTCAGTGATGGGGGCAACTCTTGCAACTAAGAGATCCACTGCTGAAAGACTTGCTAAGAACGTAGACATGAATGCACTTGTAATTGAGCCTTACGCGAATCCTTTCAGGACTTATCCTTTGAAGGATGACTACGAGAAATTCAAAGAACTCTTTGAAAATAGAAAAGTTGAGTGCTATATTTTCAACACAGGTCATTTCGTAGATAAAAAGATACCTAAAGAAGTTACAACTGGAATTTTGGAAATGATAGCAAATGGCACTGCAAACTTTGTTCCACTTGGTGGTTTTGAAGACATGGAAACACTGGAAATAGATGGCTTTAATCCCGTGTTTAACAAAGAATACCTCAATATGTGGGAAAATTCTATAGCATATAGAGAAGAATTCATTAAACAGATGAAAACAGCAAAAGGTGGAAGAGATAACCTTCCCGAGGAAGCTTTAATAGAACTTGAAAAATTAGTAGAGCAGGTACAAAAGATGATGTTAGCAGCGGAATAATCCGCTGCTTCTTGCGTTTTTGAGGTTATTTAGTAAATTTTAAAAATAATGGTTGGTATATATTCAAATATGTGGTATTATAGATTGAATTAAATAATTAAGGTAGAGGCGCACCGTATAAAGAGTATTATCCATTAAAATACTTTCGCAAAGGAATGATGGATAGGAAAGGTATAGGTGCCGAAGACAGTTGAGGCGAAAAACTGATCTGGCAAAATGAAACAAGATTTGTTTTGCTGTTGCATAGAAATGCAGAGAGCTATCCTATTTTTAGTTGCACAAGTAATTGTTGCACTGAATTTGTATGGAAAAGATAAGCTCAGCTTGTCTTTTTTTGTTATTAAGTTCAATTCTGACAATAGTGTAACTCTACCTACAACAAAATTAAAGGGGAGAGAAAAATGAAAGAAAGAGTATTTACCGGAGCTGCTACAGCAATTGTAACACCATTTAATCAAGAAGGCGTTGATTATGAGAACTTTGAACGTATGATTGAATGGCAGATAAAAGAAGGCATTAATGCCATAGTGGCTTGTGGAACCACAGGAGAAGCAACCACTCTTACAGAAGAGGAGCATAAAGCTGTAATTAAGTTTACAGTAGATAAAGTAGCAGGAAGAGTGCCAGTAATTGCAGGTACAGGAAGTAATAACACTGCTCATTCTATTGAGATGACCAAATATGCCTGTGAAGTAGGAGCAGATGCAATTCTTGCTGTCACTCCATATTACAACAAGACTACACAAAAAGGATTAATTCAGACATTTACTGCAATAGCAGATGCAAGTACAAAGCCTGTAATACTATATAATGTTCCGGGCAGAACTGGCATGACAATAGCACCTGAAACCTATGCTGCATTGGCAGAACACCCAAATATAATCGCAACAAAAGAAGCCAGTGGAGATATATCTAATATTGCAAAAACAGTTCAGCTTTGTGGAGATAATCTTGATATTATTTCAGGAAATGACGACCAGATTGTACCTCTGCTGTCATTAGGAGGCATAGGGGTAATATCTGTATTGTCAAATGTAATGCCTAAAGAAACCGTTGAAATCTGTAACAGATGGTTTGAGGGAGATGTTAAAGGGAGTGCTGAGCTTCAGCTAGAATTGCTCCCATTCATTAACTCGCTATTTTGTGAAGTAAACCCAATACCCGTAAAGGCTGCTGTTGCTGCAATTGGATATTGTGAAAACCGTTTGAGACTTCCTTTGATATGCATGGAAGATGCAAACAGAGAGAAAATGGTTGAACTTATGAGTGAACTGGGGCTTAATCTGGTATAGAGGTGATGATATGAGGATATTAGTACATGGCTCAACTGGGAAAATGGGTCAGGAACTTATTAAATTAATAGAGAGTGGATATAAAGGATCAAAACTTGGAGGTGCCATCGGGAGAAATATCGATGAATTCAGTGGCAGTGCTGATTGCATTATCGATTTTTCGAATCACGAAGCCACTGGCAAGCTGGTAAGTTTTGCAGTGAACAACAAACTGCCTTTAATTATCGCAACTACAGGACACAGTGCGGAAGAGTTAGGCGAGATAAAAGAAGCTTCCATCCAAATTCCTGTCTTTATATCAGCAAATATGAGTTTAGGAATTGCACTTCTTATTGAGCTAGCAAAAAGAACAGTAACTATGATGCCTGATGCCGAAATCGAAATAATTGAGAAGCATCACGACAGAAAGCTCGATGCACCCAGCGGCACAGCACTTCTTTTAGCTGAGAAAATAAGAGAAGTAAGACCTGAGCTTTATATTAACCCGGGACGAAATGGTCATGTAAAAAGAGATAAAAATGAAATAGGGATTCATGCAGTCAGATTAGGAAACATTGTGGGAGAACACGAAGTAATTATTGGCACTAATAGCCAGACAATTTCATTAAAACATGAAGCTCACAGCAGGTCTTTGTTTGCTGAAGGCGCAGTTACAGCTGCAGAGTTTCTGATTAAGCAAAATCCGGGGCTGTATTCCATGAAAGACATGCTGGATTAGCCTGAAAGGACGTTGAATATGAGGATAGGAATAATAGGATATGGAAACCTGGGAAGAGGCGTAGAATGTGCCATAAGGCAAAATCCAGATATGGAGCTTGTCGGTGTTTTTACAAGAAGAGATCCCAAAAGTGTAAAAATACTTTCTGAAGGCGTTAAGGTATTTAGAACTGAAGAAGCAGTTAAAATGAAAGATGAAATAGATATCGCAATAATATGCGCTGGTAGTGCCACGGATTTACCAGAGATGACACCATATTTTGCAGAAAGCTTTAGTGTTATCGACAGTTTTGACAACCATCAGAACATTCCAGTTCATTTCGAAAATGTGAATAAAGCCGCAGAAAAAGGTGGGAACATCGCCATAATTTCAGTAGGTTGGGATCCTGGGCTATTCTCTTTAAACAGAGTAATGGGTAACGCTCTTCTTCCTGAGGGTTATGATTATACTTTCTGGGGCAAGGGTGTAAGCCAGGGACATTCCAACGCGATAAAAGATATTGAGGGAGTAATAGACAGCAGGCAATATACAATTCCAATAGAAACAGCAATCCATGCTGTTAGAGCTGGTGAGAACCCTGAATTAAAGCCTGGTGAAAAACACAGAAGAGAATGTTTTGTAGTGGTAGAAGATGGTGCAGATTCTGAAAGAATAAAAAGAGAAATAGTAACAATGCCCCAGTATTTTGCTGACTATGATACATCTGTACATTTTATCTCAAAAGAAGAATTATTACGAAATCATAGCGGCATGGCTCACGGTGGTAATGTAATAAGGACAGGTAAAACAGGCTGGAATGGAGAAAACAGCCAGATGATTGAATATAAACTAAATCTAGATTCTAACCCTGAATTTACAGCCAGCGTGTTGGTTTCATATGCAAGAGCTGCTTTTAGAATGAAACAAAGAGGTATAACTGGGTGTAAGACTGTTTTTGACATTGCTCCAGGTGACTTGTCGCCCCTTTCTCCAGAAGAATTGAGAAAGAAAATGCTGTAAAATATTTTCCTGTAGATTAGAGAACATAATTTGAATTTATCCAGCATAAAAAATATAGCAAAAGAGGTTTTTGAAAATGAATATTAAAGTATCAAAGTTTGGAGGATCTTCACTTGCAGATGCAAATCAGTTTCGAAAGGTTGCTCAAATAATTAAAAGTGATCCTACAAGAAAATATATAATAGCATCTGCTCCAGGGAAAAGGTCTTCGGAAGATATTAAAACTACAGATATGTTATATAAATGTTTTGATTTGGCTCAGAACAATGAAAGTATAGATGAAGAGTTCGCAAATATAGAATATAGGTTTACTAACATAATTGAAGATTTGGGTATTGGCATTTCATTAAAAGAAGACCTGGAAAATATTAAGGGTTCAATTGCACACTATGTAGGCAGGGATTATCTGATAAGCAGAGGAGAATATTTAAACTCCAAAATACTCGCATATTACCTTGGGTATGATTTCATAGACGCTGAGAAAGTCATATTCTTTCACGAAGATGGAACTTTTGATGCTCATACAACTCACAAAATATTGGCAAGTGTACTAAAAAATCATGAAAATGCAGTACTTCCAGGCTTTTATGGCTCTATGCCCAACGGAACAATCAGGACATTTTCCAGAGGCGGATCAGATATCACTGGTTCAATAGTAGCACGTGCTGCAGGTGCTGACGTTTATGAAAACTGGACTGATGTATCTGGGCTTTTAATGGCTGACCCAAGGATAGTTAAAGATCCCAAGGTAATAAAAACAATATCTTACAGTGAACTGAGGGAACTTTCCTATATGGGAGCATCGGTAATGCATGAAGATGCGATTTTCCCAGTAAAGGAATCTGGTATTGCAATTAGTATTAGAAACACCGATTCTCCTGATGAACATGGAACGATGATAGTACCTTTTACCGATGTAAATAGAGACAATGGCCTGATTACTGGAATTGCCGGTAAGAAAGGTTTTTCACGAATAACAGTTGAAAAAGATATGATGAACCAGGAAGTTGGATTTGGGAAAAGAGTACTGGAGATACTTGAGCGATATAATGTGTCTTTTGAGCATCTGCCCACTGGGATAGATACGCTGTCTGTTATTGTAAACACAGATTCAATCCTAGAAGTTAAGGATAACATAAATATTGATATCTACAGAGCAGTTAGGGCTGATAATGTTAAATTCGATCATAATCTTGCAATGATTGCGATAGTCGGAAGAGATCTCATTAATGCAAAAGGAGCGCAGATGAGGCTGTTCACAGCACTGTACAATGCAGATATAAATGTTAAGATGATGGATCAAGGCTCTAGCGATCTGAATTTAATCATTGGAGTTGATGAAGAAGATTACGCTGATGCTGTAAGAGCCATATACGATGAATTTATTTCTGAGAATTGAATAAACCAAGTGGTATATTAGATTAAAAGATGACTAATTTCAGTCATCTTTTGATTTGACATACTGTAATTAACAGACTTTCACTTATTGTTGGCAATTAGTGAATATATGGTGTAATATAATAATATAAAATAAAAAAGTAGGTGTATTATGATTAGACTTGGTAAAGTTCAAGAACTTGAAATAAAGAGATTTACTTCTGTGGGAGCATTTCTAGGTACTCCTGAAGAAAGAGAAGACGATGTACTTCTGCCAAAATCACAGATTCCAGAAGGTGCAAAAGTAGGAGATTCAGTTACAGTATTCGTCTACAGAGATAGTGCAGACAGGATAATCTCATCCACAAGAATGCCTATGGCACAGGTTGGAGAGATTAAGAAGCTGACCGTAATTAGTTCGTCAAAGATTGGTTATTTTATGGACTGGGGAATGGAGAAAGATATATTCCTTCCATTCAGTGAAACCATCGGATCAGTAGAGAAATTCAAGAGTTATCTTGTCGCTCTATATATCGATAAAAGCGACAGGCTTGCTGCGACTATGAAAATAAAGGATTATTTGAGCACTGACTCACCCTATAAAGAAAACGACAAAGTAACGGGAACAGTGTACAGTATCAATAGGGATATTGGAGCATTTGTAGCTGTAGATAATATGTATGACGGCTTGATACAAAAGAAGAATATCTTTGGGATTTTAGAAATGGGAGATGAAATTGAACTCAGAGTGAATAAAGTTCACGATGATGGCAAACTGGACCTTAGCCTGAGAGAAAGAGGCTATGTTCAAATGGAAGATGATTCCAAGGTAATTCTCACCAAACTGAAAGAAAGCGGAGGATTTCTTCCTCTTAACGATAAGAGCAGTCCTGCTGAAATAAAAGACAGCTTACAAATGAGTAAATCTGGTTTTAAACGTGCAATCGGAAAACTATATAAAGAAGGAATAATAAAAATAACAACAAAAGGCATAAGCTTCAAGGACAATGACTAATTGACAAACTATGCCTGAAAGGGACTAATCGATGGATTTTTTTAAAGATAAAACATTTCTTAAAGGTATGCTTGCCATAGCAATTCCAGTGGCTGTACAAAACCTAATTTCATCTTCAGTAAATATGATAGATACACTTATGATTAGTAGTCTTGGTTCAGCAAGCATAGCTGCAGTAGGCCTTGCGAACCAAGTCTTCTTTTTGTATATTCTTTTAACCTTTGGAATTAACAGTGGAGCATCAATTTTTATTGCTCAATTTTGGGGAAAAGATGACATAAAAAGCATAAAGAAGGTAATGGGAATATCTATTACTTTGAGCATTATTGTTGGTACAATATTTACATTTATTGCTTTCTTTTTCCCGACAAAGCTAATGAGTATCCTCATAAAAGAGCCGGCTGTAATAAGCATAGGAGCAGACTATCTTAGAATTGTATCCTTATCATATACAATAACAGCAGTAAGTTTTGCTTACAGTATTGCTTTAAGGACAACTGGCAGACCTAATGTTCCATTGAAGGTATCTGTCATATCTTTTGTTACTAATACAGTGCTAAACTATATCTTTATCTTTGGAAAGATGGGCTTTCCAGTGATGGGCGTAAAGGGAGCAGCTTTGGGTACAGTCATTGCTAGACTTGTAGAAATCATCTTAATACTATATTCAATTTATGGAACCAGGAGCATACTGGCGGCCACCCCAAAAGAACTAATGAGCTGGCATAAAGATTTTTTAAGTAAATATATAACAACAACTTATCCAGTAGTGCTGACAGAAGGATTCTGGGCTCTCGGGCAGGTGCTTTATGCGATGGCTTATGCAAGAGTAGGAGAAGAAGCTACAGCAGCTGTACAATTGACAAATACAATACAGAATATGTTTTTTGTAATAGTCCGCGGGCTGGCAAACGCCTGCAATATTATGGTAGGATCAAAAATAGGCGGTGGAGATGAGGAAACCGCATTTAAATATGCTATGAATTTCATATATATTTCAACCCTTTCAGGGCTTATACTCGGAGTGGTAATGGCTCTGACTCCAGACATTATCCTAAAAATATTCAGAGGATTAGAACCCGGATTATACAATATGTCCAAATCGCTTCTCATCGTACTTGGGATTACCTTTGTCATCAGAGTTTACAATACTATAATCATCGTAGGGGTATTACGAGCTGGTGGAGATACTAAAATGGCCATGAAAATTGACATTGGAACAGTCTGGTTAATCGGAGTTCCTCTGGCATTTTTCGGTGCACTTATTCTTAGGCTTCCCATCCATATTCTCGTGCTACTTGTAACTATAGAGGAAGTAGTTAAAGCAATAGTTGGAATACCAATTGTCAGATCAGGAAAGTGGATTCGCAATTTGACATAGAGTTAAACATATAAGGATTGGGTACACATCTGCATAAGGAGGGATAAATATGGATAGAAAAGTTAAAAAATATTTCATGGGGCGCCCAGGTAGGGATGGTGCGGGTGTAAACCTTATTCGGACATTCGGAAACTCAGAAATACCTGAGTTTGATCCTTTTCTTATGATGGATTTCTTTGATTCAGAAGATCCAGAAGACTACATAAAAGGTTTTCCATGGCATCCACATAGAGGAATTGAGACTATAACATACTTAGTTCATGGCGAAATAGACCATGGTGACAGCTTAGGAAACAAAGGAGTCATAAAAGATGGAGACTGTCAGTGGATGACAGCAGGTTCTGGGATACTACATCAGGAAATGCCACAGGCAAGTCCTATTATGCTGGGAGTTCAAGTATGGCTGAACCTTGCACAAAAAGATAAGATGACAGATCCAAAGTATAGAGATCTTACCAAGGACAGGATTCCAGTATATGAGGGAGAGAATTTTACAGTTAGAATCGTTGCAGGAACCTATGGTCATGTAACAGGACCAATGGAAGCCATTGAGACAAAGCCAAGCTTCTTTGATGTAGAATTAAATCCAAACTCGGAATTTATATATGAAATCGAGAATGATTTCAATTCCTATGCATTTTTACTGAGAGGAGAAGCTGTATTTGACAGTGATACAAATGAAATGGTGAGCCATCCAAATGGAGTATTGTTTGATGAAGGCAACAGGATAAGAGTTGTAACAAAGGATAAACCAGCAAGGTTCCTGTTGTTATCTGGCAAGAGATTAAATGAGCCAGTTGCCTGGGGTGGACCAATAGTAATGAACACCAGAGAAGAACTTCGTCAAGCCTTCAGAGAGCTAGACAACGGTACATTTATAAAGAATAAATAAGTGACAATTATTTTAATAATAATATTAAAGAGTCTATTCTAGCGAATAGGCTCTTTTTGTTGGACTGAAGTAATTATTTGCGTTAGAATTATAATTAAGAACGGAGGTATTTTCAGATGGAGAACGAAACATATATTGGTGAAGTTATAGATCTTACGCACGATGGAGCAGGAGTAGTTAAGCTAGATAAACTTGCAGTGTTTATTGACGGTTGTATTCTCGGTGACATAGTAGAATTTCGGATAATCGAGATGAAAAAGTCTTTCGCTATAGGAGAGCTTATACAAATAAAGGAATACTCACAAATGAGAGCGAATTATTCATTTGATACAAAAACTCTTGGAGGAGGAGTTCCTCTGATCGAGTTGGAATATGGTCACCAATTGCAATGGAAGAGAGATAAGGTTAAGAAAGACTTTAAGAAAATTGCTGGGCTGGATATAGAAGTAGAACCAGTACTGGGAATGGCATATCCGTTCAGATATAGAAATCACACTCAGGTGCCTGTTGGAAGTTTGAACGGAAAGACAATAACTGGTTACTATCGCAAAGGAACCAACGAGATAATCCCAATGACAGAAGATTTTTTGCAACCAGAGATAGGCAGTAAAATACTATCTGTTGTCAGAGAGTGGATGGACGAAAATAGTATAGCCGCTTATGATAGGGATAATAAATCAGGCGCAATTAAGCATATTGGCATCAGAGTCAACCAAAACAACGAAGCTATGGTAATTGTTGTAACGTCCTTTGCTAAGATACCAGAGCTATACAGCCTTGCACACAAACTGGTTAGAGAAGCACCTGGCATAATCAGCATATACCAGAATATAAATACCAGAGACAACGGGCCAACTTATAGCAACCAATATATTCACATCTTCGGTGATAAGAAAATGACTGACTACATTGGGGATCTAAGATTTGAGATATCACCAGATTCCTTTTTCCAGGTCAATTCAAAGCAGGTAGAAGTTCTTTACAATACAGCAATTAAATTTCTAGACTTGAAAAAGGAAGATATCGTAGCGGATATTTACTGCGGAGTTGGAACAATATCTTTATTGGCAGCCAAAACAGCAAAACGAGTTTATGGAATAGAGTACCTGGAGTCGGCAGTTAAAAATGCCAAGAAGAATGCACAGGCAAATGAAGTTTCCAATGCAGAGTTTATAGCAGGAAAAGCCGAGGCTACCCTTGCAGAATTGTTTGAGAAAAGCAAAGATATAAACAAAGTAATACTTGATCCACCAAGAAAGGGATGCGAGCCAGAAGTAATAAACCGACTTATTTTACAGCAACCAGAAAAAATAGTATACGTCTCCTGCAACCCAGCAACCCTTGCAAGAGATGTAAAGATGCTGGTTGATGGTGGATATAAAGTGGAGGCTGTTCAGCCTGTTGACATGTTTCCACACACAAGTCACGTTGAGTGCGTAGTATTGATGTCAA
>JAVEXI010000109.1:0-3399 GCA_034004165.1 Gudongella sp.
ATAAGCTTGATGATCCACGAGTAGAGCATCACTATGTAGATGGAATAGAATTTGTAAAGTGGAAGAAAAATGAGTACGATATTATTCTCGTCGATTCTACAGATCCGATTGGGCCTGGAGAAGGACTCTTTACAAATGAGTTTTACTCTGATTGTTACGATGCATTAAACGGAAATGGGATTTTGATAAATCAGCATGAAAGTCCATATTTTCCAAAAGATGCTCATGAGATGAAAAGAGCTCATGAAAAAATTACAAAAACTTTTCCTGTTGCTAAGGTATATCAATACCATATGCCCACATATGCAAGTGGACACTGGTTGTTTGGTTTTGCCAGTAAAGGATTGGATCCAGTAAAAGACCACCAAAGAAATAAATGGGAATCCTTTGGGCTAGATACCAGATATTATAATTCGGACTTACATGTGGGATGTTTTGCTTTGCCGACATATGTAGTTAAAGATCTGGAATCAGTCAGAGGTAAGTATATGGAGGCACATCATGAATAGTAGTGACGAGATAGATAAAGAAATTATGAAATACAGATTTGTAGCAATTGGAATTTGCAGTGAATTTAATATAGCTGAAATCAGTTTGAGTCTTGGTATTTCCAAGAAATTTAAGTGGGAAGAGCCACTCATTATAAAAGCGAACGGGTCATTGGGAAAAGCTGTCTATATTTATCACTTTGGCGTAATAGTGTTTATTAATTATAATGACGGTGAGATGCAAGAATTCATAGAGGAAATAAAAAAGATACCAGGAAGCATAAAGAGTGTTAATCCAGACATCATATATGGTGAAAGCGAAGTATATACTTTGGTAGAGGATACAGAAATTCAGGAAAGCGAAATAGAGTTTTTGAAGTATACTACTAGTTCTGTCAGAAAGTTTAATATTGATATGACAGCTCTTGTCCTCGCAAAGTCTGTTGCTCTGGAAATTATTGAGCATAGTGTCGACAGGGTATTTGATGAGATAGAAGCGACTGTTGTATGTTTAAGAAATGGTAAAATAAGAACTAGTGAAAAGAAAACAGTATCTTCCATTGGGAAAATACTGGCATTTAAACACACAACTATTTCTTACATCATGATGCTGGATAAGCCGTCTATAACATGGAAAGAAAGGGAAGCAGAAGAGTTCTTCGATGAAATGGCAGAGCTCTATGAACTGGATGATAGATATGTGAAGTTCAACGCAAAGATAGAAGCATTGTTAGATACTGCGAAAGTTATAGCTGAACTTCAACATTCTAAGACATCCAAATTTCTTGAAATTATAGTAATTTTACTGATACTCATAGAGGTAATTCATGCGTTTGAAGGACCACTTAAAGCTCTATTTCATTTACTTTTACATTGAAAGTTGAACTGCCAATACTTAGAATGAGATTTCTCTCGTTACTAAATTCGAACCTGTTCTTAATTAAAGATTGTTGTATTTGGTTAATATTTTCTATTTGTTCCTTGTATAAGATATGTGATTCTTCCAGACTGATTTTTTTGAAATTTAATTTTGAGCCTGGGCCCATTTGAGCGAGTATAGGCAAATCTGATGAAATAACGGTTGCAATCTTTGTATATCCACCGGTAGTTTGTCTATCACTCATCATAATGATAGGTGATCCGTGTCCCGGAACCTGTATTGAGCCAAAAACTATGCCGTCTGAGATAATATCTGCTCCACTTTTATGTTCAATTTTAGGACCTTCAAGTCTGTAACCCATTCTATCTGACTCTGAAGTTACTTGAAATGTAGAATTTAGGAAAACATCAATAGCTTCATCTGTGAAGTAATCATCCTGAGGACCCATTATTACACGTATAGCAGGAATGTTCTCATATACAGGAATAAAATTTCGGGATAGATAACTTCCATATTCTGATAGTTTTTTGTCGCCAAGATTAATTTCATCATTTGCAACGAGTTTTCCTCCATTAAGCCCTCCCAAATTGCCTCTGAGAAAAGTAGATTTACTACCCATCACAACAGGAACGTCTAACCCACGGGAGAAAGAGATATAAGATCTAACTCCATCAACTGCCCCAGAAAAGCTAAGGATATCACCAGCAGATACTTTAACTGAAGTCCACATTAGAACAGGTTTTTTGTTTAGAAGTGGTTTCATATTAGCTCCAGTTATGCATATTATTTCATCACATCCAAATTCAATTTCTGGACCAAGAAAGGTACTTTCGATAACTGCTTCATCTTCGCTGTTTCCTACTATTAAATTAGCTACTTTCATTGAGAACTGGTCCATAGAGCCAGCTACAGTCATTCCATACTGCTGGTAACCCCATCTTCCTTTATCCTGGATAGTTGTAAATAGCCCGGGTTTTTTGATAGTAATTTTATTCAATGGCTCTGACCTCCCCATCCAGAATTATATTCACTTTATACAAACCTTTATTCACAAGATCTTCAATATTATGAAACTCTTCTTCTGAAATACTAACAAATCTTACATAATCGCCAGCCCTTAATAGAACAGGAGGTTCGTCAGTAGGATCGTATAGCTTTATTGGGGTTCGACCGATGAGCTGCCATCCGCCAGGACTATCAATTGGGTATAAACCTGTTTGCGAACCTGCTATTCCAGTTGAACCTTTAGGAATCTTTGTTCTTGGCACTTGTAGTCTTGGCGTAGCTATTCTTTCGTCCATCCCGCCCAGATACCCAAAACCTGGAGTAAAGCCGAGCATATAGAGAAGATAGTCGCGTGAAGTATGAATTTCTATAACTTCATCACAAGTTAATCCAGTGTGATTTGCGACAAACTCTAAATCAGGTCCGTATTCGCCTCCATAGACTATAGGTATTTCGACAATTCTGAGAGAATTGGATTTGCTAGCTTCTGAAGATTTATCAAAATTCAGAAGATTTTCGGTCAGTTTAGCATATGTTATTTTTAAAGGATCGTATATAACTAGTATAGATCTGTAGGTAGGAACGATTTCTGTAATATAATCACAATTGTTTCGGCTTAACGAGTTAACTACATTTCTAATTCTTGCATTAATCTTAGGGCTGATCTCGTTTCCAAATTCCATTACTACAGAAGTATCTCCTGATGGTAGAAATTTTATATTTTCATACATTTTTTCACCTATTGTTAGCTCCAAAGGGCTTTAAGTCCTGATAGAGATTTTACGCCCAGATAAGCTGTAATTATTACTACCAATATTCCTGCGATGTACAACCATTTTGGATGCTTGTAATCACCAACAATATCTTTTTTAGTAGATGCCATTAGCATTACACCCAGGGTTATAGGAAGTATTAATCCGTTTAGTGAACCTGCAATTACCAATAGCTTCGCAGGTTGACCAATTGTTATAAATATTAATGTAGAAGCAGCGATGAACCCCATAATCCATTTATTAGAGTGATTTG
>JAVEXI010000110.1:0-3391 GCA_034004165.1 Gudongella sp.
TTCCTCCCTCCTGGTCCTTCATAAAGTAAATCGTATCGAGAGAAACTGAGGACATGGCTTTCACAATTTCTTCCTTTGTCACTGCCTCCAGTGACTTAATTATTTCTTCTAATGAACGTTTGTCGCCAGCGATTAACTTACCCATATTGAAATCAGTTATCATGCGATTGCTATCTATTATCGCTTCGGTTGAAGTCGTTATGGATTTTTTAGCAATCTCAATATCATCTTGGGTAAAGTCGCCCTCTTTTATCCGATCCATCTGCTTTATCATTAAGTCCAGAGTCTTATTGTAGTTAGCTATTTCAATTCCTGCTTCGGCCAGTATAATCGACTTATGTTTAATGACAGAAGCTGATGCATAATATGCAAGACTCTCTTCTTCTCTCACTTTCATAAACATATATGAATTTGGCCCACCGCCCAAAACCAGAGTTCCAAGCAATAGTCCATCGTACAGTGGATCTTCATAAGGGATTGAAGAACGATATCCTAAAACCAATTTCCCCTGTGTCACCGGGAGTCTTTCAACGACTTGATTTCTGCTTAGATTGTGTGAATATATGGTTTCTCTTGGTATTTCAATTATCGTTTCGCTTCTCTTTTGTGTTTCAGGAACTAGTTTATCTAAATCTAAGCTAGATGTCCTGCCTACATAAAATATCTCAATTGGGCTTTCCTCGAGAATCCTCTCGTAGTGGTTGAATAGATCATGTTCACTTATATTGGCGGCATCTTCCTCGTAACCCAGATTGTATATGCTGAACCTCTCTCCTTTGCACATTTCTTCAATGCATCTGTTGACAGCATACGTTCTCTTGTCATTAATCCTGTTTTTTATCCTCGATATAAGATTTTTCTTCTCTTGAGCTACGTACTCAGAATTAAAAGCTCCATCTACAGCTAAAGGTTCAAACAAAAGTTCTCTAAGAAGCTTTACAGCTTTGTCTCCAATAGTGGCATCTTCTATAAATATGCTATCAGCCCATTCTATTGAAGCACTAATTATCTGTCTTTCTCCACGCTTTGACGTGCCAATGCCCATAACTGAGCCGTACATTTCCTCAAGCTTTCTTTCTATCATTAGCTTGGTAGGGGTATTTGAAGTTCCCCTGTCAAGAACCATGGGCAATAGTGCATTCATTGTCACTTCGTCTCGGTCCAATGGTCTTAGTATGTTAACCGTCAGAAGATTAGTCTTAAACTTATCCGTTTCAATGACGTTTAACCATATACCTCTTCTTATTTCCGTCCTCTTTGATTCAAGAATCATAGTTTTTCCTCCTCTGTCTTTTGTATGAGGATATTGCGCATATGAGTTTTTTACCCAATATGTACTCGATTATAAACACAAAAAAGAAAGGGCATCAGCCCTTTATAATTTTTATGCCTGAACTGGTTCCGATTCTTGTGGCTCCAGCTTCTATCATTTTTAATGCAGTCTCTTTGTCTCTGACTCCCCCAGAAGCTTTTACTTCTAATTTGTCTCCTACGACGGATTTCATAAGTCGAACGTCCTCTTCGGTTGCGCCTCCAGAGCTAAAGCCAGTTGAAGTCTTAACAAAGTCTGCACCAGCACTCATTGAAAGTTCACATGCCCTGACTTTTTCTTCATCGTTCAGAAGGCAAGCTTCAATAATTACTTTAACAATGGCTTTTCCTTTACTGGCATTTACTAATGCTTTGATGTCATTTTCGACATATTCGTAGTCTCCATCTTTTAGAGCGCCTATATTTATCACCATGTCAATTTCGCCAGCACCGTCTTCAATAGCCTTTTTAGCTTCAAACACCTTGGCTTCAGTAGTATTTGCTCCCAATGGGAAACCTGCCACTGAAGCAGTTAAAACTCCGCTGTCTTTTAATATCTCGCTACAAAATTTCACGTGATAAGGGTTGACGCAGACTGCCTTAAATTTATATTCCAGAGCTTCTTCACAAAGCCTTCTGATGTCATCTCTTTTGGCATCTGGTTTTAGTAAAGTGTGGTCTATCATCCCTGCTATATGAGTCACCTGGGATCACTCCTATTTAATTAGTTCTACTAAATCTCCATTCTTTATGCCTGAAGCATTTCCTTCTTCCAAGTCGACGTGCATTTCCAAAGCGTATGTTGGGTGCACTCTAACCAGAACGTTGTCAAAGACAAGACCTCTCGGTCCATTTACCTTAACACTTACAATTTGTTTGTCGTTTACGCCAAACTCTTCGCCGTCTGTGGTGTGCATGTGTATGTGTCTTGCTGCAACTATTACGCCTTTTTCCAGATCAACTTCGCCTTTTGGCCCAATTACTTTAAGACCAGGTGTATCATTTAACTCTCCGGAGTTTCGCACAACTGGCGGTATTCCAAGTGCAAATGCATCAGCAATGGAAACCTCAATCTGTGTGTCTGGTCTTACAGGTCCAAGTATTCTAACACCTTTTAATGTTCCCTTTGGTCCAACTATGTCTACTTTTTCATCACAGGCGTATTGGCCTGGCTGAGACAGGTCCTTCATCTTTGAAAGTTCATATCCGCTACCGTATAGTACGTCAAGATCAGCCTGACTTACGTGGATATGTTTGTTTGATAGCGCAATTGGTAGCATTGTTTTACTCATTATATCCCTCCTATATTGATTATAGTAATATTATAACCGTTTTGTATCTCTATTTCAAAGATATTGTCAAAATTTCATCAATTAAATAGGGAGCCTCTAATTATTCTTCAAGGCCCCCATGTTTTAATTGCTAAAGTTTCTAAGAAACTTCATCAGGTAAGTGATTACAAAGGCATGTATCGGAATGCTAAAAACGGCTACTAGAATTCTCGTTGGCAAGAGTATAAAAAATCCCTTTCCATACAATTTAGAAAGCCAGTAGGTGTTCAGCCCCAAAGATATGACTAGTGAACATGCTCCTACTACCAATAACATTCGCTTAAATGAATACCTCTTACCGTTGTTGCTATTCTTATGAGCCAACATAAAGATTCCTGGAATTACCCCAAAGAGTATTGAGCTCAAAGTGAAGCCCGGATGATACGGACCTTGTGGGTTTATTAGAAACCCTATGATATCAGCGCCAAGCCCTGTAAGTCCGCCTACAAGAGGACCAAACATAAGCCCCGAAATCATCAATGGCACATCTCCAAAGCTAATCCTCAGTGCTGATACACCAGCAAGAGGCAGCATCAGATAAACAAACCTAGTCATTACAATTGATATGGCAATCAAAAAAGCTGCCTTGACCATGGTCCTAAGGTTGATTTTACTACTGTTAATTTTCACTTGTACCTTCCTTTCTTTAATCGACAGGACTGCCAACTAAAGAAAGTATCTTTAATTGTCAGCGGATGCGGCAACGAATCGCAGAATGATCTTTCGTCCAAGGGCAACTTCCCATCCCT
>JAVEXI010000040.1:0-15879 GCA_034004165.1 Gudongella sp.
TCACAGATATTACTATCAATTTTTCTCATGGCGACACAACCTGCTGGTAAACCCTCTACTTTAGCGAGTATTATTGAACCACTAGGTTTTACATAATCCCCAGGAAGATTTTTATGTTCATCTTGAAAGCCCTGAAATGACAAATCAACCCCAAGAGAGTTAGCATATTCTTCAAATAGGGTTTTAACGCTTTCAAGATTAGTTCCTCTTTCAACGGTTACAAATTCAACTGAATTATAGTATGAATTCATTTTATCGTCCCTTCTTCCGCGTTTTTTTCAATTTTTTTTGATGTTCAAGGGTATTCCTTTCCCAGAACACACCATCATGAAACCCCTGAATACTGTCATCTTCATCAGCCATTTCAATTCGCTTTTCTGCCCAGGCACAATACACAGGATTCTGTTCAATCCCAATGTAGTTTCTTCCAAGTTTTTTTGCAGTTACACTTGTGGTACCTGAGCCAAGAAATGGATCTAATACTGTATCTCCCTTGTTGGAGCTTGCAAGTATAAGCTTTGCTATCAGTTTCTCTGGTTTTTGAGTCGGATGAGATGTATTTTCTACCATAGACCAAAAGGGAACTGTTACATCATCCCAAAAGTTGGATGGGCATGTATCCCTGAAATTTCCATCGTCACTTTCTACCCAGTCCTTTGGCTTCCCATCAACTCTGTAAGGTGCTAGAACTTTCTTTCTGACCATGACGTCATCCAGATTAAAAGTATATTTATCAGAAACTGTCGCAAACCAAATATCCTCGTGGGAATTTTTCCAGTTTGCCTTTGCACCTCTTCCTTTTTCTCTTTGCCATGTAATCCTGTTTCGTATAATCAATCTTTCGGAAAGAACCTTGCCAATTATTAAACTGGACTGCCAGTCACAGCAAACATATATAGAACCATCGTCCTTAAGAAGTGGAATCACCTTATCTAGCCAAATCCTGGTATATTCTTCATAAACTTCATCGTTCTTCTTTGAAAAATTATTTCCGTGAAATGATTTATTTAGGTTATATGGAGGGTCCACAATTATAAGGTCAATGCTCTTGTTTGGAATGTTTTCAGCTGTTTTAACGGAGTCGCCTATTATCGTCTTATTTAAAATTTCAGTTAGTTTAACAGGTGTATCAACTTGTATACATTTGTCAAGGTACTGTCGGCCTTGTTCTATATCAAAATCTATGGTTTTATTTCTACCGGCTTTCTTTTTATGCACAGCATCCACCTCTGTTAATTATCTATAAATGATATTTTTAACCTCATTACGTATTAGATAAAGCATACCACAATAATTATAAGTTTTGAAATAAAAAACATTTGACATGAATGGGCATATGTTATATATTATTCTTAGCCCCCCACGGGAGGGGGGTATCTAGTTTAATATATTAGGAGGTCAGATAATGGTAAGTTTATATGTCGTCACTGGGATTGCACTGGTTGCATCATTCTTTGCAAACCCGCAAAGGACTAAAATGGGATTAAAGAAAGGCTGGATGAAGTTTATAAAGTCTCTCCCCAACTACCTGATGTTACTTATGCTGATATCTTTTGTACTACTGGTATCAGAGAATTTTATAATCGCTTTTCTTGGCCAGGATAATGTATTCTTAGGGCTGCTTTCCAGTCTTCTACTGGGATCGATCACAATAATGCCAGGGTTTATTGCATATCCACTAGCTAAAATACTAGTTTCAAAAGGCGTACCGTACATGGTAGTCGCCGGATTCGTCACATCTCTAATGCTTGTTGGTCTTGTAACATACCCACTTGAGAAAGAATACTTTGGTCGAAGAGCTACTATCTTAAGAAATGTTATGAGTTTTACTGTCGCAGCTATGATTGCAATCATAGCAGGTATTGCATACGGGGAGGTATTCCTATAATGAAAAAAAGTAGAAGAGATTATATATTGTTTGGTGTGTTTGCAGCATTTTCACTAGTTTCATGGTTAGTTAAGTTTGATTTTGGAATACGAGTTTGGGATAATTTCCTGGTATTTGCACGTGACATGGTCTTTATACTGCCACCTGCATTTATTTTGATTGGATTGTTTGATGTATGGGCAAAACAGGAAACTATCGAAAAACACTTTGGGAGTACAAATAATCCACTTAGATTCGTATGGTCCATCCTTTTAGCATCTACTACAGTCGGTGGAACTTTTGTAGCATTTCCAATGGCCAATGCTCTCTACAACAAGGGAGCAAAATACAGCTCAATTTTCACATATATCACTGCTGCATCACTGTTTATGATTCCCATGACAGTAATGGAAGCCAGTATGCTCGGAGTAAAGTTTACAGCAATTAGACTTATATCGTCTGTCCCCTTTATAATTATTGGGTCAGTTTTATTAGAGAAGTACCTCGACGGCATCCACTATTCACTCCCCATTATAGAAAACGAGAAGTAATTTGTTTCCAGACGCAAAAAACTGAGGCGAACAATATGCCTCAGTTTTTTATTTATATTGAAAAATTCTATTCGACTACTTTCTCTTTCATCTTTTCTATAAGTTCTAGGACTCCTCTTTCAATTTTCTCAAGATCTTCTGCTCTTGGCGAACCTTCAAACTCAACAGATTCTACCATATCCCATTTCATTTTATTTCTTTCTAATATATCTGCAAGTTCCTTTTCAGCTCCTCCAGACCATCCAAATGAGCCAAATCTGAATGCAGCTTTACCTGAAATTTTCTTTCTCCCTATCTCGTCAAGTGCAGCAGCTACTGGCGGAAAGAGCTTATACTCATAAGTTGGTGCTGCAATTATTACTGCAGCAGACCTGAATACAGTTGCTATCATTTCACTTTCACTTTCAAGCGGCATCTCCAATTTGTTGTACTTAATGCCTTCTCTCTTTAGCACGTCTTCTACAAAGCTAATTGCTTTCCCTGTCATTCCATACATGGAACCCCAGAGTATCGTTACTTCATTTTTGCCATAACCTTCTGCATATTGAGAGAATCTGTAATAGTCATCCATTATCTGTGCTGGGTTTTTTCGATACAATGGACCATGTCCAGGTGCTATGGTGTTTATTTCGAAGCTTCTTGCCTTATCCAGTGCTTTTCTAAGCATTGGAGTAAATGTAGTCATAACATTTGAATAGTATCTGATGCCTTCCGTTTCAAAAAAGGCCCTCTCTTCAGCAGTCATTTCATCGTCGAAATGATGCTCGTCCATCTTTCCAAATGAACCGAACATGTCACAAGAGAACAAAGTTTTTGTACCTGTTTCAAATGTATACATCGTATCAGGCCAATGTACATTTGGCACCGGGTGGAATCTGAGTTCTTTGCCGTTTCCAAGATCCAAAGTGTCTCCATCTTTTACGACCATTATCTTTTCCCCATTGCCATAAAATGACTCTACGAGCTTAGCAGCCTTGTCAGTGCACACTATTGTAAAATCATCCTTTATCTTTTTAAAATTTGATATCCATCCTGAATGATCAGGCTCCATATGGTTTACGATTAAATAGTCTATGTCCTTTGGGTCTACGCCAATTTCTCTTAAATTTTCATATAGCGTTTCAGGAATTCCATCCCAGCCAATGACTCCATCGATGATTGCAGTTTTTTCACCCTGTACGATATATGAGTTTAAAGTTACACCGTTAGCAAGCTCCCAAATACCTTCAAAAAGCATATCCTCCACATTCATAGATAACATGTGTATTCCGTCAGCTATTTTTATCTTCTTCATACTCACTCCTCCTTAATAAAAATAATCGTCATAGGAATAGTACCCATATTCTCATTCTAATGCACATCTTTATTGAAGACTTTCTCTAGCTTTTACAAATGCTATTACGGATCTGTCTATATCCTCGAAAGTAGTCCTGTAAGAACACACACTAATCCGAATAACTGGTTTACCTTCCCATCTTGAACCTCCACACCAGCATTCTCCTGAATTTTGAATTTCTTTTAGCAGTTTTTCTGTTTTATCTGAATCGTCCAACGAAGTCATTAATTGATTAAAACAAACGTCATTTAATACATCAAATCCATTTTCTTTAAGTTTCTCTCCAAAATATTCAGCCTTTTCGTGAAGATCGTCTATAAGATCAGCAACGCCTTTTTTCCCAAGAGATTTCAATGTCGCCCATAATTCTACTACGCGAGCTCTCCTGGACATATCTAATATGTAGCTCATCCCGTCTCTGTGACCAGTATTAGCAATATATGAACCTGACATCTGAAGTGCCTTCAGGAGAACTTCCCTGTGCTTACAGAGTATCACTCCACTATCATAAGGAGCATTTAGTGTTTTGTGGGCATCTACAGACCATGAATCAGCCAGTTCAATTCCATTGGTCAAGTGTTTCAGATTATCTGAAGCAGCAGCCCAAAGGCCAAAGGCTCCATCTATATGAACCCACGCTCCAGCCTCATTTGCTTTTTTGCATATTTCTTCAAATTCATCGTAAGACCCTGAGTTAACATTGCCAGCCTGAAGCAAAAGCAATGTGCGGTCGTCAAGCTGAGGAACAGAATCTGCTCTTATTCTCCCTTGGTCATCTACTGGTATCTTTATTACCCGTTCACTTCCCAGCCCAGATACTGAAAGAGCTTTATATATGGTAGAATGCGCTCCCTCACCAATCATTACCTTTATTTCAGGAGCCCCAAACAACCCAAGTTTTCCTGCATCGTAACCTTGTTTTTCCAACAGATAATTTCTTCCTGCTGCAATTCCACAAAGAGTTGCTGTTGCGCTTCCTCCAACAAACCCTGCTGCAGTACCTTTGGGTAGTCCGAGAATCTCTGCCATCCAGCCTTCGCATACTTCTTCTAAAACTGATACCACAGGAGACATAGCATATGCTCCAGCATTCTGGTCCCATACATCTGCAAGCCATTTTGCAGCAAGAGAGGCAGGAACAATGCCGCCATCTACAAATCCAAAGTATCTTCCCCCTGTCTGTGCAGTGGTTCCAGGTGATCCTTTTTTATGTAAAACTTCAATTATCTCATATGGATTGGCTCCTTCGCTTGGCAGCTCCTCTCTAAAAGCGTCAAGTGCCTTTATTGCTTCGTCCTTTGGAAATACTGGTAAGTCATCAATGTTTTGCATGTATTCAAAAGCATATTCTTTAGCCTTTTCAAGCAATTTGTAATCAATAGCTTCTTCTCTCAGCCTGTTAGTCAAATCGTTTGTATGTCTTCCCATATAGAATTCTCCTCCAATTCATAGAATGGTATCTTCATACATCAATTGTATGATTACACTTCCGTACAGTCAATCAAAAGAGACTTTTGTTTTGCTGATTATGAATAAATTTGGGTATCATTAAAGTGGAGTAGTTTAGTCGGATTTAATATCCATTATATATAAGGAGGAAGCCATGAGTAGGAGGATGAATTACAAAGATATTTCGCCTGAAGTATTTAATCTATTGATTAAAAGCGAAGAATATATGAAAGACAGTACACTGGATAAGAAGCTTCTGGAGCTTGTTAAGATAAGAGCATCCCAGATAAATGGATGTGCATTCTGTCTAAATATGCACACTGAAGATGCAAGAGCCATAGGTGAAACAGAAAGGCGGATATATCTTCTGAACGCCTGGAGAGAAACTGTTCTCTACACATCTGCAGAAAGAGTAGCTTTGGAGTTTACAGAAGTACTGACTCAGATTTCACTGGGCCACGTTTCCGATGAGCTATTTGAAAAAATGAAAGAGCTCTTTACAGAAAAAGAGATTGTTGACCTGGTATTTGCAATCAACAACATCAATAATTGGAACAGACTTAACATTGCACTTGCATAACAACTAAAGAACAGCCTTCTTTTAAGAAGACTGTTCTTTTAATATCCAGGTATAATCAAGTTTTTATTGACCACATCGACAACCAGTTGCATAGTGCTCTTGTAACCCGTCTTAGAAAGCATGTTGCTAATGTGCTGCTTTACAGTTCGCTCTTTAATATCCAGTTCATTGGCAACTTCTCTATAACTAAAACCATTTACAAGCTCGCGCAATACTTCCAGCTCTCTGGCTGTAAAATTAACGCTGCTGGCATATCCTATATCGAGCAGAGGTGTCTCTTCCGGATATATATTTGCGCCCTTCATAGTCTTATCCATCACTTCCAGAAGACCATCGCTATCGTCCTTGTACCAGAAGCTATCGCATTTAGCTTCCTTTGCCTTCCTAATAAAACTCTCTTCAGGCATAGAAGTTATTACGACAATTTTTATATTTGGAAAATCCCGCTTTATTTTTTTAGCTGCATCTATTCCACTTTCGCCCTCAGCTGTACACACATCCATAAGTATAAGGTCAATTTTCCCAGCCAAGCAGAAAGCAATTGCATTTTGAGCGTTTTCTATAGTCCCTATAATTTTGTATTCTTCTGACTGAGAAATCGTCTCTTCAAGGATTTTTTGAACAATTCTCTGGTCTTCAACTATGAGCACTCTATACATAGCTCTCCTCCTCAACTGGTACTTCTAAGTACATTTTTACCCCTTCTTCATAGAAAACACTAAAGAATCCCCCAGCAGTTTCAACTTTCCCTCTAAGCGTTGAAAGCCCAACACCTTCTTCAATCTCAGTAATATTTGATTTTCCATTGTCTGAGATTATCGCTTTTATTACATCTGTCCCCTTTCCAATATCTACAGTTAACTCATTTGCATTTCCGTGTTTAACAGCGTTTATCATCGCTTCTCTAACCGCACTCTCAAGAATTGGGTAGTGTCCTTCTGAATCTAGATGGTCACCTTGAAATACGATATTACATCCTAATACCTCACTGATCCTTAACAACTCACCCATAGATTCACTAGAATCATCATACATATAATCTGTACTTAGAGCATTAGTAACACTTTCCCACATATGTGTAATTAGGCTGCTATCTTCGATATAATCTGAGTTCAAAATATGCCTTCTGGTTGCAATAATAGTTCGTCCCAGCTCATCGTGAAGCCTGACCTTTGACTCAAGAATCTCTTCTTCATGCTTCACCCTTTCAATATTTTTTAACAAATTCTTCAACCGTAACTGATAGTCTTCCAGTTTTTGAGTGCTAATTTTTAGGCCCCGACTCAACCAGTACATCTCAGTTATATCCGTTGCAATAGTTTCTATGTATCTGACCTCATTCCAAAAGTGATTTTCTCTGGTCACTTTCCATACGCTCCTGTCATCCAATACGAAAGTAGGATCGTCGAATTCTTTCATTTTTACCGCACCTTTAATATCCGAAAACTCTACAATATCATCCCAGAACAAATTTGCATTTATAAAGTTCTTTCCGGTAAGGATTAAGCATATATCAATCATTTTTGAATTTATAAGGACTGGCATTCCGTCAATCTGGGATATGCATAAGCCCCTGGGGAGTCTGTCAATTGCTTCTTTAATCGAACCATGGGTTATTGATGTCTTATAGATTCTATTTTCACTATAAATTTCAAATAACTGCCAGACGACTGAAACCGAAATTATAATTATCTGTACGAAAAAATACCGGTTAGAAAGCAACCGTTCACTAGTTACATTAGCAATCTCATACTCAAGATTATAGTGAACCAGCATCAATACACTGAGATTAGCAAACAAAGCTATGAACAAAAGAGATTCCCTTAGTATCACCTTTAATTCTTTCTTTCTGCTCCACTTACTGATAATAATAAATATATCCGATATCATAACTAAAAAAATTGCCATTATCATAATAATTCTTAAAGCTGAACTTTCCATAAAAAAAGGCATATTATTCACCTTCCTTTGGAATACTGATAGAAACACTAAAAATGTCTTTATCTACAAGATCACACTTCACAACCCCATTGATTCTCTTTACTCTTTCTTCTTGCCATGTACTCCAGCTATGACTGCAGAGTTTCTTGGTGCTTTCCGCCTGTATTGTAAATATAACTGAATCTTTCCTTTCAGTTATTACGCTGTAAATTGTCTTTAGATCTCCAAAGCTCTCTTCTATGACTGCCTCAAACAAGTCATAACATAACATTGCAAACTCAGTATTCAAAGTATTGTCTCCAGCTATCGACATTGCTGTCTGTATACCCCAGAGCTTAAGATTATCTGCTGATTCCCTGATACAGTGTTTTAAATCATCTCCAGTCACACTTTCATTACCCTCTGCCATAAGAATAAGATTACTACGTCTCTTTATGTACACTCCAAGAATATTTATCCTCAGTAGAATTTCTCTTTTACATTCTTCATCTGCAATTGAATATTGGTTGAGTAGTGCTTTTATCTGCTCTATCTGTCCTTTAGTTACATTGGACAATATTTTATATAGCCTGAGCCTTTCTTCCACACGAATCTGCTTAGAACGAATAGTGTATTCTTCTTTAAGTAAATCTGTGCTGTCTTTCAACTCATCCTCAATATCAGATAACTCTGCTACCAGTCTGCTAATATCAGAGACATCGTCCTGCCAAATTGTAAATCCACCGTTTATGGGATATATATAAGCTAGTTTATCAGGACTAATTTCCACTTTGTTTTCTACAATCAACTTTCTTATGGTGCTTTCGTCTAATATGGGAGCATTATTTGCTCTGTAATGTACATTAAAGTCGTAATCTATTATTTGTGAGGCAAGTATCGAATCTTTTAAGAGCTTATCGTAGTTGCTATTTGAGTGAAAGAGCCCTGTCTGTACACAGCTTTCCCATAGGGCCACAGTTGCAGCACAGGTCATTACTACTATTTCAATAAACCCAGCCCTTGTTCTGGAGGGGTTTATTGAATAAAGTATTATGTATGTCAAATGTAGACCGACGACAATCATTGGAAGCCATATTCTCTTATTTGTTCCAGGCACGCGGCTTTTCCTGTAAAGATTAGCAATCATAACAACAATAATGAGTAAGACCCAGCTTATAGTTGCATAGTACAAGAAACCATAACTGTATTTTCCACCTCGTATCTCAGTAGGAAATTTAAATGCAAAAAAATGATACTCATTGGTCATAATTCCAAAAAGTAAAATAATGGTTGGTATAAGAAGTAGATAATATCTGGGTTTTAGTGAATAGTTTTCCCGTTCACCTAGATAAAATGAAGCCCATAATGCCAATAAGGCTATTAACAATATAGGAATATAGTAAGAATACCACGCATATGCAGATAGGATTTCACTGCTTAGAAACACCATATATCGCATTGTTCTCATAAAGAACAAAAATACCATTAGGGCTGTAGTCACCAAAAGAAAATGTCGAATCTTTTTATGTACAATTCTCCTTCTGATGGATACTCCCCAAGTGGCTATCATTGCTATGTAAAGGAAGAATATTATTAGAAATTTTACAGTTTCCTGTCCTCTTGTAGCAAACTTGTAGAGGTGTACATAAGCAGCTGCCACCATGAGGAATAATACAGTGAAAACTTTAATCCATGCACGTTTATGTAGTTTCATACTGTTAGTTATGCTCTGCATTAAGCCATCACTCCTTCACTTAGTTACTATTTTAACAGAGTGCATCAATAATATCCAGCCCCATATTTCGAGGCTGGATATTTTATAAAACTGTTAGTCTCTGATTGAATTCATAGTTAAGTCTGTGATGAGAAGACAAATATTCAGTTAGGATATCCTGAGCTGATGTAGAAATTACCCTTGGTTTTTGATTTTTCTCCAGCTCTTGCATACTGAGACCAAGAAAATTTTCAACGTTTAAGAAGTGATAGTTCTGGAGACCCATCGTGTAAAATGAGTCATCCCTGACATTTGAGCCGTTAAATCCAAGCTCTATTAACTCTTTGTTTTTTCTTGAATACACCACATTAAGCCCTTCAGAAAATTGATAAAACTCTGTGGTTCCATTAAAAGAGTCATCCCTTAGGATAAACTGAACTGCCCTTCTCAATTGAGAACCATCCATTTTAATCATCTGTATAGGGTCAGTGAATGGGAATATCTCAACCAAATCGCCGTATTCGACAATAGGCCCAAGCTTATTTCCTCTTATGCTTCCCGATCCTAAAAGCATAATATCTACACCCAGACTACCCTTGAAAATATCAGCGAACAGGTTCCCCAATGGAGTCTGCATATTCCTCTGGGGGTGAGTCAACGCCTTATTAAATCTAGTAATAATCCTCTGATATTTTCTATCTGTAACATCTTTATACTTGTTGATGACTTCTTCCATCTGAAAATCTCTTTGAGCTGTAGTCTGGTTAATTGGCACCATCTGCCAAGTATAACTGTCTATGCAGTTTCCATCTGTATCTACATCGATATCAAACCTGCCAACGTTGTCTGTTCCCTCGCCTGCCTGTACAATAACAACTCCATTTTCGTGAATTGGTTCATCCATAAATGTGTGTGAATGGCCACCAATTATTACATCGACTCCCCATTCTGGGTCGAGCAATTTAGCAAGCTTTACGTCCTCTTCTATGCCTATATGTGTCAGCAATACTGTAAAATCTATGTCTATTGCATTATAAGTGTTACAGATTTTACCTACCTCTTCAGCAGCTTCAGAAGTATCGATGAAGGAGCCAATCAATCCGTCTACTTTAGCCTGTTCAATTATTTGATCCGTAATTATGCCAATAAAGAGTATCTTCATGCCATCAACCAACAGTATCTTATGCGGAGTAAAAAGTCTTGCTCCATTGGTCTTAATATAAAGGTTGGCATTAATAATTGGAAATTGAGCACATTTTTCAATAAACAAAAGATGTGCGATGCCATAATCAATCTCGTGGTTGCCAATGGTAGCAATATCAGGAGAAAGCATATTCATTATTTCGATGGTAGAAATCCCCATAAACTCCGAGTCGATTATTGATCCCCTCAACATATCACCGGCTATGGCATATATTACGTTTTCTTCTTCCTCTCTCACCTTGCTGATATATCCTGAAAGCATGGAAACGCCACCTACGTCGAGTTCTCCAATCTCCTCAGCAAGGAAATCTCCATGAAGGTCATTGGAATGAAGGATGGTAAGCTTCTTAATATTTTTCATTTTTATCACCCAGCTTTGAATATTTATTCTGCCTTTTTGGCACAATATGTAAGGCGCTGGGCCTTTTCGATAATACTAAAGATGCAAAAATATGGCAACCTATTGGTTGCCATAAGCGCACAATAAACATGCAAGTTAGTTGGTTTTTACCTGTTCAATCTTTTCTTTAAGTTCTGCAATAGCTGCTTCGGCTGCTCTGATAGCCTGGCAGTGCTCTATTCCCGGACCTTCTGTATTGTCTTTTATAGTTTCAAAATAGAGTTTTCCAAGTTCGACAAAAGACTGTTGAATCTTTTTTTCTTCACCAGCTATCTCATTCTTCAGCCTTGTGACATCTGCAAATTCTTTTGCTTTATCAGCAGCGTCAACAGCTGCCCCACTAATTTTTTCACCTAGATTTTTAAGAAAAGCCATATACATTCCTCCTCATCAATATGAATACCCATAAATTTAGAGTTAATTCACCACGTTAGCATGTTGCATTGAAGGCAGCCACCGCGGGCTGTTAAGAAAGTAGCAAAAGTGATAGAATCTATCTTAGGCAGGTGATAAGTATGAATATTTTTAACAAAGAATATCGCTCTACGTATATAGCTTTTTTATGGCATGGTTTTTTCCTTGCTTTGACGATGGCAACGATAGAACTAAATACTGTTCTATCCTCTTTAATATCTCTATTGACAGATAATCCTGTAGCTTTTGGCGCCATTTACTCTATACTTCTAGGGGCTCCTCTTGTTTTCAATTTGATTTTTAGTCGCTATCTTGAGAATTTTGCATACAAGAAAAAGTTCTTATTAATCGGCATATATGTAAGAGGAGCAAGTTTTCTAGGTATGTCTTTAGTTACTCTATTCTTTGCTCAAAGCCAGCCTTTTATTTCATTACTCAGTTTTTACCTTTTAATCTTCATATTTTCAATAAGTGGAGGGCTTGCAGGCATTGCATATTCTGACATTGTAGGAAAGCTATTGCCTCCAGGAAAACGTGGTGAACTATATGCTGCAATTCAGTTAGTTAGTGGTTTGGCTGCACTTGGCGGAGGTTTCTTAATAGCTTGGCTTTTTAAACCGGGAGTATGGTCATTCCCAGCAAATTATGCTATTAGTTTTTTCATAGGGTTCTTAGGCCTTATTCTTGGAGCACTTGGATTTTGGATGGTTAAGGAACCAGAAACAACTATTAAATCAGTTCCCGATGGCGATAAAAAAGAAGGGCTATTAAATGAAGTCTTTGTAACTTTGCGGAAAGACAAGACTCTCAGAAGATTTATTATAATAGAAAATATCACAGGATTCAGCCTGATGATTCTTCCATTTTATTTGATTTTTGTAAAAGAAGCTTTTTCAAACTATGAAATGTATTTAGGGGCTTTTGTAATATCGCAAATCATTGGAAAGATTAGTTCAAACTTTTTATGGGCCTATATCACCAGCCGATTTGGTCCAGAAAAGGTTATGCAAGTCTGTATTTTGATAGGATCTCTGATTCCGTTAATTGCCATGGTCATAAGACCATTGGGACCATCATGGTATATCCTGGTATTTCTTCTCATAGGGTTTATTTCAAGTGGAAGAAGTGTTGGATTTGAGCCCTATCTGCTGGATATTTCCCCAGATGAAAATAGAACCTTGTACTTGGGTATCCGCGGTTCTCTTAACATATTTGTAGTACTTTTGCCTTTACTTGGTGGATTATTTATAAAGTGGTTAGGATTTTATATTACTTTTTCCCTAGTTTCTATCGTAATGTTGACGACATTCTTTATACTGTGGAGAAAGTAACAGCCCCCTCAAGATCGCTCCTGAGAAGGGCTGGGGTTGTGGTGTGTTGGGTTAGGGTTTGGGGTTATGGATTTGATACTTGCCACTTTAGGATTGGATAGGAATTTTCATTAATTGACCAAGTACTTGTAAAATCCCAGCCAACGTAGGTTGCTTGTGTCTGCATCTCTGCTGTAGTTTTACCAAAGTTCTCATCTGAGCCGGATGATTTGTTTTGTCCGCTAGATTCTTTATCCCAATAGCTTTTGCTTATCTCACCTGAATTACGGCCAACCAGACCGCCAAGCTCACGTTGGCCAGTAACCTGACCTGTGGCATAGCTTTCTTCTATTTTTCCTCCATTATCACCAACTAGACCGCCTGTTCTACTATATCCACCAGCAACTTTGCCTGTGGCATAGCTTTTGCTTATTGTACCATTATTTTCGCCTACCAAACCACCAAAACCGTAGTTTGAATCCCCTTCTACTGTAACATTACCTGTGGCATAACTTTCGCTTATTGTGCCATGATTTTCGCCTACCAAACCGCCTATATTATTTTTTTTGCCAAAAACTTCACCCATGGCATAGCTTTTGCTTATCTCTCCTGAATTATAGCCAACTAGACCGCCGGCACGACTTGGATTCTCTCTACTTGTAACCTGGCATGTGGCATAGCTTCCGCTTATTTTACCTTGATTGCTAGCTACTAAACCACCAACAATGAAAGTGCCAGTAACATTACCTGTGGCAGAACAGTTGATTATTTCACCCGAGTTTTGTCCCACCAGGCTACCCGTATGATCTTTACCCTTAACGTCACAATCCCTTAAGTTTACATTCTTTATGATACCCTTGTTGTATGCAAAAAGGCCATAATAAGAAACATATTTTGTGATTTCTAAGTTTTTGATCTCCTTTCCATCTCCGTCATAGTTACCGTCAAAGCTCTTACTAAAATAGTAATTTCCAATGACCTCAAAATCAAAATTCTCAAGGTCGATATCTGCTGTTTGTATAAAGTGAGCATCAAGGTAGTTTCTTACATTGTTCAAATGCTCAGGATTTGCAACTTTGTAAGGACTCTCCAGAGTACCATATCCACCAGCAAAGTCTGGGTTTTCACCTTCTTTAAAGACTGCTTTAACTGTCTTGGCTTCGCTCATTGTAATAGTCGTCTTAGCTTTATTGCTCTCTTTTACATCCCCTACCCATTTTTCAAAGTACCAGCCCGCTGCAGGTGTTGCTTCTATATCTACTATAGATCCTCTCTCATATTGATAATCACTATCAGTTGGACTAACCGTTCCTTCCCCTTCTACTACCATAGTTAAGCTATATTTAGGCTGGCCTGAAATTGTAATATCAACAGAACCAATTATTCCAGATCCATCTACTGCTTCAGCTGTTACTGTAACTGTTCCATTGGCTACTGCTGTCAATATTCCATCGTAACTGATTGTTGCTATCTTGCTTTCTTTTATGGACCAGTAAACCTTTTGGTCGCTTGCAGTAGCTGGCTCTACTTTTGCTATCATCTGTAATGTGCCGCCATCTGTGGTTATTGTGGTTGCTTTATCTTCACCAGTAACAGTAATACTAGTTACCAGAATATTTTCTCCCGTCCATTTTGCATATACAGTTATATCACCAGTTACAGGTGTTGATTCAGTAAATACCTTGCCTTCACCATATTTTGCTGTATACCAACCACCAAAATCAAAACCTTCCTTGGTAGGTGGTGTTGGCAAGGTTACACTTGTATTTGGCTTTACTTCTGTTATGGCAGCTACCTCAGTTCCACCGTCGCTATCAAAAGTTACAGTGTATGTTATTAGTGTCCATTTTGCATATAGAGTAGTAAGTTCTCCTGTTACAGGCGTTGATTCTGTAAATTGAGTGCCTGTTCCACCTTTTCCCGTATACCAACCTCCAAAAATATATCCTTCCTTTGTGGGTGGTTCTGGCAGGCTTATTGTCTTGCCGTCCTCTACGATGACCTGGTCATACCAATTATCACTATGAAAATTTACATAGTGTATTTCAGGCCCCGTAGCTGTGAATTCATAGGTGATTTCTATAAACCCATCATCATTTGCTTTTTTGATTTCGCTAGCATTTTCACCATTAATTGTGGCAGATGGATTTAGGAAGTCAAATTCATAGCAAGGTTTTGCTACTAAGGTTGCCCTAAACTCATACTCCTCTCCTGATAGGAATGTGTCTGTTTCTTCCATCAGTCTAGGATTATTGGGCTTACTAAGATCATACCATTCTCCCCTATCAATTTTTATATAATTGGCATTAGAAGGGATTGTATAATCAAAATTTGCCTTTTCACCGTGATGCGGTGGGATAACTTCTGTTATAGTTATTTCTGTAATTTTTGATATTGCCACTTCTTTTGTTCCAGGTTTTAAGGCCTTATAAAAGACGTCCATTGCTGTTTCAAGGTCTATTTTTGCTTGCTTAATCTCTGCTTGGCTTGCATTCGCTTTATTTGCTACTGTCTGGGCATCTTCTATTGCCATCTCATAAGTATTCTTAATAGCTGTTGAACTTACCCAAAATTCGCACTTGCCTACATTACTACCGTCTGTACTGACTTTTACAAATTCACTCAACATACGTGCACTACTAATTACTTCTAGTAGTTCAGATTTATCCACTAGGATCTGATTGGAAATGTTTATGCTTGCAGTCCCTTCTACGCCAGATCCATCTTTGGCTATAGCTGTTACTTCTACTGCTCCATTAGCCTTGGCTGTCAATAATCCACTGTTGCTAATTGCTGCTATTCCTGGCTTATCAACAGACCAAGTAACAGTTTTGTTGCTGGCATTATCCGGCTCGACTGTTGCTAGCATCTGTAATTGACCACCATCTGTGGTTATTTTGTCTACATCACCAGTGCCCTTAACACTAATAGCACTAACTGCTATTGCTGGTGTTGATGGTCCACCACCTCCACCTTGTGAAGGTTTCTTCTCTTCCTCTTCAACAACGGTATTTTCTTCTGTTACTATCTTAGAATTCTCTCCACTTACGTTTGCATTAGTAATAACAGCATTTACTGCATATGCTATAATATTATCGCCTGCTACTTCAAGAGAGCCAATTGTACCTTCAATAA
>JAVEXI010000111.1:0-3341 GCA_034004165.1 Gudongella sp.
TAATATAGTCAATGAATTCAGCAATAGTAAATGCGAAAACCCAGTTGAGAGGGTTCTAGAGACTGCTGAAATAATAGAACTCGCAAGCAATCCAATACTAATATCAACAGATGGCAGGAGGATACCAGTTGAAGATAGTGCCGCCCCCATTAAAAACAGCGATGGGTATGTAACTGGTGTTGTAGTGGTTTTCAGAGATTTCACTGAAAAAAGAGAGAAAATCAGGGAAATTGAATATCTAAGCTTTAATGATTATCTGACAGGACTATATAACAGGAGATATATGGAGGATTCTGTTAAAAGAATTGATTCTCAAAGGAATCTGCCTTTTACAATAATTGTTATAGACGTAAACGGCCTTAAACTTACAAACGATGCTTTTGGGCATAAAATGGGAGACAGGCTTCTAATAGAAGTTGCTGACATGTTGAGTAATACATGCAGGGAAGATGATATAGTTGGACGTATGGGTGGCGATGAGTTTATGATACTTCTGCCCAGAACGGATGAAACTCAGGCGCTAAAAATTAAGAAAAGAATTGAGAAGGCAGCCCGAGAGATTAAACTTGAGTCAGTTGTTGTATCCCTGGCAGTGGGGTATTCTACAAAAACAAATCCTGAAACTGACATTAAGCTGATTATGACTCAGGCAGACAATCAAATGTATAAAGACAAGCTTAAATATGGAAAACTAATGAGAAGCAGAACAATAGAAACTGTACTAAAAAATATCAACCTAAAATATGACAATGAACAGATTCATACTGAGAGAGTATCACAGTACTCAGTCGCAATTGCAAAAGAGATGGGATATTCGGAGGCAGAAGTAGAAAACATCAAAACTGCAGCTATTCTGCACGATATAGGGAAGATTATGATACCACCTGAAATTCTCAGTAAACCAACCAGATTGACAGAAGAAGAGTTTAGCATAATCAAGAAACATCCCGAAACGAGCTATC
The DNA here is from genome assembly GCA_034004165.1 of Gudongella sp. GTDB lineage: Bacteria > Bacillota > Clostridia > Tissierellales > Tissierellaceae > Gudongella. The sequence continues at coordinate 963 of JAVEXI010000111.1, forward strand.
AGATACTAAAATCGGTGGATGAATACTCAACTCTGGCAAACTACGTGCTATATCATCACGAGAGAATAGATGGTAAAGGTTATCCGGAAGGCCTTAAAGGAGATGAAATCCCAGTAATTTCTAGAATTATTTCTGTTGCGGATGCATACGAAGCAATGACTGCTACAAGGCCTTATCAGAAGCAGAAAAGTAAAGATGAGGCAATTACTGAACTAGTTAAAAATTCAGGCACACAATTTGATTCAGAGATTGTAAAAGTGTTTGTTGAAAAAGTACTATAAGAGATTTAATAGAAAAGGCCATCAATATTTTGATGGCCTTTGTGCATGTTCAAAACATATAACATGCAATTTTCTCAAAATTGGAAATTGATAGTTTATCAATGGATATTTATGACTATAAATATAGAATAAGGAAGTGTTTAAGTTTGCCACAGTTTGGAGTGATGACATATGGACAATATTTTAGTTCAAATCAATGAGACTACGATAATTCTTTTATCTCTTTCAGCAATATTACTGGCAGGATTTCTTATGACCAGATTAACAAAGTTGGTACAACTGCCTAATGTAACTGGATATATACTAGCAGGCGTTATAATTGGGCCACATTTTCTTAATGTAATACCAACTGATCTTATTGATAAAATGAATTTTGTAAGCGATATAGCGTTGGCTTTGATTGCTTTTAGTGTGGGACGATTTTTCAAGAGAGAGTCTTTCCATGAAACTGGAATGGGAATTGTGGTTATAACGCTGATGGAATCACTCCTTGCAGGGGCACTTGTAGCAGTTTCTATGCATTATCTGTTTAATTTAGATTGGAACTTCTGTCTGCTTTTAGGAGCAATAGCAACATCTACAGCTCCAACCAGTACAATGGTTACCATAAGACAGTACCATGCGAGAGGAAACTTTGTAAACACTTTACTGCAGGTTGTGGCATTTGACGATGCAGTATGCCTTATAACTTTTAGCGTAGTTATTGCTGTAATAAATGCAAATCTAGGTAGCGATAACTATGTTGTAGAGGTTATAATGCCAATAGTATACAATATAGTTGCGCTGGTAGCAGGAATCTTAAGCGGTGTCATATTGAGCTTTCTGATGACGCCAACAAGAAGTGAGGACAACAGACTAATACTCACTTTAGCTCTTCTTCTTGGGATAGCAGGTTTGTGTGCAGCTGTAAACATTTCACCACTATTAGCATGTATGCTATTCGGAGCAACCTATATTAACATGACCAGAGATAAAGAGTTGTACAAACAGGTTGAAAGATTTACTCCTCCAATATTGTCAATGTTCTTTGTTGTATCAGGAATGAATCTTGATATTAGTGCTTTGAAGGCAATGGGGCTCATTGGAGTTGCATATTTTATTATAAGAATTATTGGTAAGTATATTGGAGCTTATTTAGGATGCGCCTTGGCAAAGACGTCCCACACCATCAGGAATTATCTGGGGTTGGCACTGATTCCTCAGGCTGGTGTCTCCATCGGGTTGGCTTTTTTAGGAAAGAGGATACTCCCTGGACACATGGGAAATATGCTATTAACAATAATCCTATCATCATCAGTATTATATGAACTAATTGGTCCAGCAAGTGCTAAATTTGCTCTGTTCAGATCTGGCTCAATGAGGAATGATGAACAGGGGGCGAAATAGTTGTTTGTGTAGTATCAAAAATTGAAACAAAAATACCCTGAAAGGCTGTGATTATTTATGTCAAAAAGGCTCTTGATGTTGCTTGTAATTGTTGCTGCATTATTTCTTGGACAGTCATTATTCTTTACGAGCAGCATCTATGAAGGTTATATTAATGAACCTGAGCAAGCTGATTTGATTCCTCCAGTAAGAATAACCATCCAGGGGAAAGATGAAGACGTTGATGTAAAACTGTTGGCAAAGTATGAGTTGAAGGGAATCGTTAAGGGAAAGAAAAAATACTACGATTATTCATCCGAGATATCTTCGTATGATATAGCCATAGCCTGGGGAGATTTGAATACAAAAGAAATGGATAAGTATATCAAGTACAGTCAGAGCGGGAGATGGTACTATTTCACCTATTCCGCAGGATTTCCAATGGATGAGGCTTATATTATCAAGAACTCTGCAAATGTGCATCTAGTACATGCAGATGGGGAAGTATTAAAGAAAATTAAGAAGATTAGAAAAGGTACATATGTTATTCTTGATGGGTACTTGATAGAAGCCGAATTTGAGAATGGACCATGGAGAAGTAGCCTAGTAAGAACAGATACAGGAAATGGTGCGTGTGAAATTATGTACGTAACAGATATTAAAATTATACATTGATTAGATGAGTCCATCCTAATTTAATAAGATGGACTCTAATTTTATAGTTATTTTATTA
>JAVEXI010000112.1:0-3329 GCA_034004165.1 Gudongella sp.
AAAGGAGAAAGTTCTTGATATTGAATTTAGGGGCAAATTATTAGATAAAAAATATGTTGCCGATTTTATCTGTTTTAATGAGATTATAGTTGAGCTGAAAGCAACAGATGGATTAGGTGATCATGATATAGCTCAAGTACTAAACTATTTAAAAGCAACAGGCCGAAAGATAGGTTTATTAGTTAATTTTGGCTTAACTAAACTACAGTACAGGAGAGTTATCCTTTAATCTATTTGTTTTTATTTGTGAAACCAATTTGAGTGTATTTGTGGATAAGGCATTTGAAAATATAATAAAGTTCATTAGAGAACTCTACAATCAACCAGAGGGCTTTATTCCCCTACATGCGCCTGTATTTAATGGAAACGAAAAGCGATACCTCGACGAGTGCATCGATACCACATTTGTTTCATCTGTAGGTAAGTTTGTTGACAAGTTCGAAGAGGAGATAGCCAAATTTACTGGAGCAACCAAAGCTGTTAGCTGTGTAAATGGCACAAATGCCCTTCATCTTGCTTTAATGCTTGTAGGAGTAGAGCGCGATACAGAGGTAATAACACAGCCTTTAACCTTTATTGCTACTGCAAATGCCATAAGTTATTGTGGGGCAAAACCCGTATTTCTTGATGTTGATATGGATACAATGGGACTTTCCCCATACTCTTTAAAAAAATGGCTAGAGGAGAACGTTTGGCTGGGAAAAAGTACCAAATTGCCAACTAATAGAATTACAGGTAAGCGAATTACTGCGTGTGTTCCCATGCACACATTTGGACATCCATGCCGAATTGACGAGATAGTTGATATTTGTAATGAGTTTAATATACCTGTTGTTGAGGATGCCGCCGAGAGTTTAGGTTCGTATTACAAGGGTAAGCATACTGGTACATTTGGGAAGGTTGGCGTAGTGAGTTTTAATGGAAATAAGATTTTGACAACAGGTGGGGGTGGAATGCTCCTTTTTAACGATGTAGAGCTAGCTACACGAGCAAAACACCTAACTACCCAGGCCAAGGTACCCCACTTGTGGGAGTTTAATCACGATGCAATTGGTTACAATTACCGCATGCCAAATATAAATGCGGCGCTTGGGCTTGCACAGCTGGAGCAGTTAAAGGAATTCCTGAAGCAGAAGCGACAAATTGCAGAAAAGTATAGCAAGTTCTTTGCTAACAGTAATCAGGAAATAAGTTTTTTCTCAGAACCCACAGGATCTAAGGCAAACTACTGGTTAAATGCCATTCTTCTTAAGAGTCGCAATGAACGCAATCTGTTTCTTGAGTACTCTAATTCGAAAGGAGTTATGACGCGTCCTACATGGACTCTAATGAACAAATTACCAATGTTTAAGGACTCTGTTCAAGATAATTTGGTAAATGCTTTAAATATTGAAGGTCGGTTGGTAAATATCCCAAGTAGCGTTATTTTAACAAATAACGTATAAGAATCCCTGGCTGAATTACCCTTTAATCTGATGTTCAAAAAAAAGAAAGTATTTATAGGTGGAGAAAAAGTTATTCCTTTTTCGCTTTATTTTTCAAAAAGAAGAAGGGATTTTATTTCTGAGAATAAGAACTACTATTCCAATTATTACATTGATTATACGTTTGGAGGTTACCATTCCTTGTTAGCTATTATAGAACATTTAAAGCAGAAACATAATTCTTTCGAAATTTTATTACCCTCATATCTTTGTCATTCGGTTTTAACCCCGTTTAAGCAAAGAAATGTAGATTTCTTTTTCTATAAAGTGGATGGCAATCTAGATCCAGATTTTGTTGACATTAAGGCAAAAATAACAAAAGAAGTTAGGGCTATCCTTTTTATAGACTATATGGGGAAGTCATTAAAACCCAAAGTAGTTAAATATTTGGATTACTTTGAGTGTAACGGTATTGAAGTTATTCAGGATCTGGTGCAGAATATTGATATTAAAAAAGAGCACTTGTACGGAGATTTTATTTTTAATAGTTATAGAAAACAGTATTCATTTGAAGGAAGTATTCTTTTAAGTAAGAAGCCCATTGGAATTTTGTTTGAGCGGGGAACAAATTATCGTTTTATAATTAATAAGAGAATAGGTCAAATATTAAGATTTTTTTATTTGAATTTGAGACTCTTTTCACCAAAGGCTTTTTTGTTTTTCATTGGTAGAGCAGAGGAGTGTTACTACTCAAATAAGATATATCGATTACCGTCTGAGAGTAGACACTTATTGAACAGAGTGGATTCTGATGGTATTAAGATTCGGCATCAACTCTATTATGAGAAGCTTCTTCTTGAGTTTGAATCGTATGTCCCAGAAGTATTTAGGGAAAGGAGTACCACATTCCTAGGTTTTTTTATACAGACAAACAGACGAGATGAAGTTCGTATGAATCTGAGAAATAGCAATATCTTTTGTCCTATTCATTGGCTTAGCCCATCAGATATTGGTGAAAGCAATTTCTCTGAGTCGCATAAATTATCAGAGCAGGCACTAACAATTCCTATTTCTGATTTGGATGAGAGCAATTTTGAATACTTAAAGTACAATCTTAAAAAACACCTCACGTCATGAAAGTTTATTTGAGAGCGCTAGAATTGAATGATTACATTTTGATTAATGAATGGAGAAAAGACCCTGAGATCACTAAGTACTTAGCAGGGAATGTTTTTTTTGTTTCAAGTGAGAGGGAAAAGAAATCAATAGAAAATAAGATATTTGATGATTCTGTTAATGTTTATTTAGGAATATGTGAGAAACAGTCTGATAAACTAATTGGCTATACAAGTATTAATAATATTGATTTAAGAAATTCTAAAGCTGAATGGGCAAGTATATTTATTGGAGATAAGAATGTTGTTGGACAAGGATATGGGAAAGAAGCTTCAATATTAACACTTAGATTCCTTTTTGATCAATATCCCATTCATAAATGCTATGGTCGATGTCTTGAAGAACACCCAAAAACTGTTAAGTTGCTTTTATCATTGGGATTTACCCAGGATGGGATATTGAGAGATGATGTTTTCAAAAATGGAGAATTCAAAAACGTTTTACTATTTTCTTTGTTGAGGGAAGAGATTAATGGGCAATTTTAAAATACTTGACTTATCAGATTCTAAAGAATGGAATGATTGTTTTGATCGGCTGGATATTAGCCAGCAAGACATTTATTTCACTCCAGAATACTATACATTATTCGAAAAACTAGGAGAAGGTAAGGCTCACTGTTTTGTTTATACAGAAAATGGAGAAATTGCAATTTATCCGTTCTTACTAAATAGTTTAAAAGATTTAGTGTTTACAGGTTATGCCGAATATTTTGATATTCAGGGGGCATAT
>JAVEXI010000041.1:0-15366 GCA_034004165.1 Gudongella sp.
TAGTAAATAATGGTCTTGATGACTTTAGAGTACACAAAGGGATTCCTTCTTGTGACGATTTAAATAAACTGAAATCATTTTACGCAGGAGAAGCTGATAATATTGAAAAAATTAAGTACGGTCTAAATAATATTTATGACATGGTGAGAGGATATTCTGGTCGCCAAGCTTCTGACTATATCTTTATTCTTCTATTACTTTTGTTGAAAAGACGTTCATACTTTGGACCTGATGCATCAAATGAATGGGAAAACATTGTTACTTTATGTAAAACGTCAAATAATAAAGAGATTATTATACATGAGTTGGATTCTACTGAATTACTCAGGTGGGTTATAGATGAAAGAACAGTCGCTCTAAACTCATTCAGAAAGTGCCCTTATGACAATCAACTAAGTGAGATAATCTTATTTCTAGACTCATATGACATATCTCCATATGCTATGAGCGACGCTATGTTTGGTAGTTTCTTTTCTTTTCTTATATTCGATATCCATAAAAGGATTGGTTCATTAGAGAAGATAACTGATAGAATGTATCAGCAGCTTTTAACACAGTTGCCTGATTATAGTTATTATAATAACGTTTTTGATATGGCGGCAGGAGTTGGGAATACTGTTACGTCTATAAGCCGGTATCAAGATTTATTAGGCTACTCAAATGAAAGTTATACAATGTCTGAGATTAATACCGAAGCTGCAATCTTTTGCGAATTAAATATGATTGCGAATAATGTCAATAACCCGGACATTTTTACACAGGACACCTTAACAAATATTCCATCAGCTTTATTACATGGCAAATATGATTACGTAATTTCTGATATTCCAATAGGGCTTCGCCTATATAGAAAATTTGATGCTGATTTTATGATTGGTCCACCACCTGAAAGATGTGGCACTGCAGCTTTTATACAATCGGCATTACATTGTCTTAAAGATGATGGGATGGCATATTTAACTGTAGAACCGACAATTTTTACCACTGCTGGGTATAATCACGAACTTACTAAATTTTTAGTAGATTTAGATTTGATAGATACTATAGTTTCTCTTCCCAGTAGAACTTTAACAAACACTCAAATTGCTCCGTTGTTATTGGTATTAACAAACAGCAAGCCACATGAAAGACAAGGCAAGGTCTTATTGATTGATCATTATGAACACAATAATGATGGCCTGTCTCCTTTGTCAGTATTGAAAATAATTTCTTGTGTACAAGATAGACAAGAGATTGCTGGATATTCAAAAGTTGTTGATATTGAAGATATTGAGTCTAATGATTACCAGATAAATATAAAATATCTACTGTCCGATAAGATAATCGATTTGAAAAATAATCCTAATGCAAAATCTTTGAGTAGCATCTGCAATGTCATAACTGGCGTGAATGCTAAATCATCATCTGATGGCAAATATCCATATGTAACCATAAAAGATTTAAAGAAAAATGTTATTGACCAATATCTTGATTGTGATTCATGTGAGAAATACACTAATGAAAATAAGAAAATTATTTCAGATAAGTGTATTCTTGTCTCCCTTATTGGTGAGTTTAAGCCAACCATTCACAAAGGTGAAAAGTCGATCGTCATTTCTAACAATATTATTGCATTGCAATTAAATGATAATGGTGTTGATTTTGAGTTTCTGTATTTCGAGTTGTACTCAGAGTATATCCAAAATCAGATTAACTGTTTTTCCGGCGGCTCCACCATGCCAAGACTTAATAAGAAGGCATTTGATAACATTTACATACTAATTCCTGCTATGGATCGTCAAATCGTTGAAGTTAAGACAAAAAAGAATGATTTATTCAAAATTGAAAATGAAAGGTTTAAAAATATTAGGGAAAAGCTTGAGCTTGAACAATCCGTAAGTGAAGCAGAGAATATTATTATAGGTACGATGTCTCATAGCCTTAAGACTCCTTTGGGTGCAATAGAGTTGTACACCGAAGTATTAAAAGATTTTTTTAACAATAATACATTAATGGATAAGCAAATTAATGAAGATGATGCTTCAGTCACTGTAGCAAGTGTTATAGCAAAAATAGAAAAAAATAATAAGAGAATGCAGGACATTATAGGTTCAACGAAAAAATCGTTTCAGACCTTTGAAAAGGATGATTTTGAATACGTTAACTTAAATAATTTAATCCAAGATATCATGAGCTTATATAGTTCTACGAGATTTGAACTGAAGTGTGAGGATGACTTATTTGTGAAAGTTCATAGGCCTGCTTTTAAAGATTTAATAATACAACTAATTGAAAACTCCATAGCTCATGCGTTTGTCAATGTTTCCCCTAATGATGTAATTAAAATAGATATAAAATATCATCCTTCTCAAGGACTGCTTTTAATAAAGTATTCCAATACTGGTAAGCCATTCCAAATAACAAAGGAAGAGTTTATTGCATATAGTAAAAAAGGACGCAATTCTCAAGGAGAAGGAATTGGTGGCTTTTATATTAATAAAATCATCAGACAACATGACGGCGATTTTGAAATTCGACCTAAAACAAATGGAACCGATATAATCATCAAATTAAACCTGGAGGCAACCAATGGCAAAGAAAACTAAATATATTTTACACCACATAGATGATGATAAAGACTTTTGTGATGCTTTTCAATTAAGAGCCAGGCAGAAGGGGATATCTGTGATTTCTTCCTCAAGCTTTGAAGAATTTTCTGAGAAGGTAAAAGTCAATACTAGTAAGATAATAGGCGTTGTCTTAGATATAAGATGCTTAAGAAATAAAGATCAAGAAATTGAGAATGAGGACTTTCTTGTGTATGCAATAAGGGTATTAGATCGAGATTATAGCCATATTCCCAAGTATGTTTTGACAGGCAATGAGGAGTCTCGAATAAAGTTCGCTGATATTGTCGATGAAAAAATATACAACAAAGAGCGTTCCGAAATGGAGACACTTTTTGATGATATAAAATCAGCCGCTGATAATCTTGATAACAAAAAATTGTTGGATAAGTATTCTGATGTTTTTGAAGTCTTTGATAAAGGGTATATGTCAATTGACTTATTCGAAGATTTATTTGCTCTACTGAGAGACATGAATAGTGGTGACTTGACTGTAGTTAAGAAAAATATCTCAATTATAAGAGTATTGTTAGAGGGGTTGTATCAGGGTATCCACAAAATAGATAAAGGACTTATTCCTGCAAGCGCATTTAAAGATGAGAGAGGTAAGAAAACTCTTATGTTTTGGGATGCTCACCGAAATTTGGCGGGGAATTTCGATAATTACAGAAAAACAACTACTACAGAGGTCTATTATTCTGAAAATTGTCGAGAGTTAGCCACAACCTTATATAGTGCTACTTGTGATACGGGAGCCCATAATCCTTATGAATCCCCAAAATACCCTCCTACAAAGTATACAGTCTTAGCACTGGCTAATGGTTTGTGTGACCTCATTATTTGGGCGATCAAGATATTGGATGAGCGTTTGGGCAGTGTAAAACAATAATATAGTTTAGATTTTGGTCTATGTATAATTGAACTTTATAACTTTAAGTGGTAAAAATATAAGAAGTGTGAATGGATACAAAATCCGTATAAAAAAGGTGTGGGATGGCAAAGCAGAAAAACGGCAAAAGAGATGAAGAAATCTTATGGGATTCAGCGAATAAGCTTCGGGGCAGTGTAGAGCCTTCGGAGTATAAGCATGTGGTGCTGAGTCTGATATTCCTGAAATTTGCCAGTGATAAATTTGAAGAGCGTAAAAATGAACTGATAGCCGAGGGAAAAGATAAATATACTGACATGGTTGAGTTTTATACCATGAAGAATGTGTTTTATCTGCCGGAGGGGTCACGCTGGAGTCATATCAAAAAGAACTCTAAGCAAAGTAATATCGCTCTGATAGTTGATACTGCTCTTTCCACTGTAGAAAAAAATAACGCTGCACTTAAAGGAGCCCTACCAGATAATTACTTCTCTAGGCTAGGGCTTGAAACAAGCAAGCTTGCCGCACTCATAGACACCATCAGCAACATAGACACCCTGAAAGACAAAGAACGGGATATTGTTGGGAAAGTATATGAATACTTTTTAGGTAAATTCCAAATAGCAGAGGGTAAAGGTAAAGGAGAGTTTTATACTCCGAAAACAATTGTAAAGCTTATAACAGAATTAATAGAACCCTATAAAGGGAAGATATATGACCCTTGTTGCGGATCGGGCGGTATGTTTGTTCAGTCTATGAAGTTCATTGAAAGCCATAATGGTAATAAAAAGAATATTTCGGTATACGGACAAGAAGGGACTTCTGCCACTTTAAAGCTAGCAAAAATGAACTTAGCAATAAGGGGAATAGCAGCAAATCTTGGCGAGATAGGTAAAGATACATTTCTTAATGATCTGTTCCCAGACCTGAAAGCAGATTATATTATGGCAAACCCACCGTTTAACCAAAAGGATTGGCGTGCTAGCACAGAGCTGACAAATGACCCTCGTTGGGATGGGTACGAGACGCCGCCTGTGGGTAATGCCAATTATGGCTGGATTTTGCATATGGTTTCCAAACTTTCGGAAAACGGTGTTGCGGGGTTCATACTTGCGAACGGTGCTCTCTCCGGCGGCGGAGACGAATATAAAATCCGAAAAAAGTTAATAGAGAATAATCTTGTTGAGGCGATCATTATTCTGCCTCGCAATATGTTTTATACAACGGATATCAGTGTAACATTATGGATTCTTAATAAGAACAAGAAGGAACGGACAGTGACCCTCCCCGATGTCAAAAGGGAATACAGAGATAGAGAGAAAGAAGTCCTGTTTATGGATTTACGTCAGGAAGGCGAGCCATTTGAGAAAAAATTCGTTCAGTTTAACGAAGAGCATATAAATAAATTTACTAAGACATATCACACATGGCAGACGAAACAATTTTATGACGAATATGAGGATGTCCCCGAATACTGCTATTCAGCTAGTTTTGATGAGATCAAGGCAAAAGACTTTTCTCTCGTTCCTAGTAAATATATAGAATTCATAAACAGGGATGAGAATATAGATTTTGATGAAAAGATGAGGAGTCTTAAGGAAGATTTCACTGAGCTTCTGAAAGAAGAAGAAAAATCTAAAACTGAATTGCTTAAAGTTTTCAAAGAGTTGGGTTATGAAATCGAATTATAAGAAGCTTGGGAAGTACATACATGAAGTCTCAGAAAAGAACAACGAAGAAAATATCGAAAAGCTTCTCGGTGTAAGTATATCGAAAAAATTTATACCTTCAATTGCCAATACAATTGGAACTGATATGTCTAAATACAAAATCGTGAGAACGAACCAATTTGCATACGGACCAGTAACATCAAGAAATGGGGATAAAATATCTGTAGCTCTTTTACAAGAGTCTGATTGTATAGTATCTACCTCATATACTGTTTTTGAAATACATAAACCAGATGAGCTATTACCTGAATACCTTATGATGTGGTTTAGAAGACCTGAATTTGACAGATATGCACGTTTTATGTCTCACGGAAGTGTTAGAGAGATATTCGGCTGGGAAGAGATGTGTGATGTGGAGTTACCTGTACCTGATCTTGATAAGCAGCAGCAGATAGTTGATGAATACAATACCATTGTTAACCGGATAAAGCTGAATGAACAGCTCAGCAAAAAGCTTGAGGAAACTGCACAGGCTATTTATAAACAGTGGTTTGTAGATTTTGAATTTCCTATCACCGCCGAGTATGCCAAATCCATAGGTAAACCAGAACTGGAAGGCAAACCCTACAAATCCTCCGGCGGAGAGATGGTTTATAATGAAGAATTGCAACGAGATGTTCCTTGCTACTGGGATAATAAATACTTAAACAAAGTTCTTGATTTGAAAAATGGGAAAACTCGCCCCAAAAGAGTTGGTCTTTATCCAGTATACGGTGGCAACGGTATTTTAGGATATGCAGATTCTTTTAACGAGGAAAATGTTATTATCATTGGAAGAGTTGGTGCATATTGTGGAAGTTTATATTCTTCAGTTGAAAAATGCTGGATTAGCGATAATGCAATCAGTGCAAAAAGCACTGAAACACTGAATTACTATTTCTTTGTACTCAAAAATTTAAAATTAAATGAAATGAGTGAAGGAACAGGTCAACCACTTTTAACTCAGTCGCTACTATCAGAAATATCTTTATTAGAACCTGACGATAAAAGCAAATTGCTTTATGAACAAATTGCATCCAGTTTTATGAAGTATAATTTACTGCAGGATAAGGAAATGACTTTATTGACAAATCTGCGCAGTTTGTTGTTGTCAAAAATGACGAAGGTGGGCACATGAAATTAAGATTCATGGCATCCATATTTATTTTTATTAGTGCTTATGCCCCACTTTCAATAATATTTTTAATTCAGGACTATGACTTTGTTAATAAACAACTAAATCATCCAATAATCGTATATAACATACTGGGAATTTCTTTATTTTCTTGTTTAATGGTGTTGATTGCAGTTGAAAAGATAAAATTTTCCTCACCGGCTGTCAAAATACTAACTGTCTCAAATAGGTCTGGAGAATTAATCAACTATAGCATCCCATATATGATATCTTTTTTCGCCGTAGATTTGGGTGATACAAACCAATTGCTTAGCTTCGGTTTCTTTATGTTTCTAATGTACTGGCTAACAGTAAAAACCCATAACATGTTCATTAATCCCATCCTCGCATGCAGAGGATACAATCTTTACGATGTTCGGTACGAAAGTGGCGGTGAGGAATTTCAAGATTTTATATTAGCAAAAAATAGTATAGCGAAAGACGACATGTGCCGAATATGCAAAATTTCAGAAAATTTATTTCTTGTAACTGACAAGAATCCGGAGGTCTAAGCATGGATTTAGTTAAAGCTTTTAATTCTATAAAAAAGATTTCCTGGGATAAGGCGACAGTTTCATTCTTTGTTGTTAAAAGAAAACTTGTTAATAGAGAAGGTTATTATGAAGTTCTGCATGTTAATGTAGATGATAAAATGAAAAAAAAGTTAAGAAACTCCACTGCTAAAAAAATTACCAGAGCAAATCAGGCAATTGAATATGATTACAATACTGCTGATTTAGATAATAATTTCTTATGCTTAGAAACGGCATCAACAGATATGTTTAATATTCTAAAAGATGTTGCATCTCCTAAACTACCTACTACTGTGACATCGCTTGAGCAACTACTTGGCACATGGATGTATATAGTGAGACTTGATATTGATGGCAAATCTCTTTTTTCAGTTAGAAGGGTTTCAGATACGTGGTCAACAAAAAAAGTCTTTCAGAGCATCAATGCTATTTTTACAAATAATATACTGGTGGATTTAAATGAAAAAGAAATCTTTCGAATAGATGAGAAAATTGACTTCTTTTCTTTCGAAGATTTAACATTTATTGCCAATAAGAAAAATTTTGAAGCTGCTCTTAATTTCAGAAAAGGAATGGAAAACAATAGAGATGTAATCATTGAAGAATTTAAGGCGATGAGTATTTTTGAAGATGCTTCAAATCTCGGGAAACTTGTTGGTGATAATATAAAGCGTTTAAGAAAGCTTTCGCAAGTGAAGAATTCTGGATACTACAAAGATAGTAAATTCCTAAAATGCCTTAAAGAGGTTAACGAAGAGGATGGTTGGGGCATCAAATATAATACTCATGGCGAAATAATCGTTTGCGAAGAAGATGTTGAGACAGTGCTCAGAATATTAAATAATGATCGACTTACATCCAAAATAAATCAAGAAAATTTTGATGTTGATGTGAAGCATAAGATTCAATAATAAGAAGTGTATAAGTAGTTATAAATATTATGAATTCAATAGAATAGCATAGCCTTTGTGATGTATGAGGAAAATATGGATGGGATTATTTTTGAACAAGATCCAGAAAGCTTAGCAGCTGTGTGTATTATTGAGTATTTTTCTGATGCGCTCAAAGATCAAATTCGTCAGAATCTGACTTCTGTATGCCAAGGTGTTTCAAGAGGTGAAAGCGGCAAAACTGTGTATTCATATGCGAACACACTAAAAGAATTTATGGTCAGATATGATGATAAAAAAGAAGAGCACCGTAAAGGAATGATTGGAGAGCTATTGGCGCATATTATATTTATAAACTACTTTGATTATTTCAAGACTGTAAGTCCATTGTTTAACTTGGAAGAAAGAAACATTAAAAAAGGCTTTGACGTTCTTTTGTACCATGCAACAGATAGAGAAATATTTTATGCTGAAGTAAAATCTGGTGAACTAGGAAATAATAAATCTAGTGATGATAAGAATATTAAACTATTAGGCAATGCTTTATCTGATATTAGAGATAAATTTAATAAACCTAACGATAATAATTGGATAAATTCTTTAAATGGGGCAATTATCGCCTTGAATAATAAAAATATAAAAAAAGAAGTCGAAAATATACTTGAAGACTGTTTGCAGACTTCTCAAGAGAAAAAATGCCAGAGTATAGACAAAAATGCAATTTTAGTATCTGTTGCATATAATACATTAAGTGACAAAATTTCATTATCTAGAGTAAATAAATATTCTGGTAAAGTTAAAAATAGGAATTTACTCAAAAATATCATTTGCTTTTCTATCCAGAAAAAAGCTTACAAGCAAGCTGAAGATTTTTTAAGACAGGAAGCAAGAAATGGCTGAATTAACTATCGGACAAATACGGAATACAGATTTTTTGAAGCTATATGAAAAGCTAATTTTAAATGAAGACTTAGCAGCAAATGAAATTCAAAACTTGTATAAATTAGCCTTAATTTTTATTAATAGAGGAAATGATATCGTTCAGAGATTTGGTTATAAGATTTTGCTAAAAACGTCATTATACGAAAAATCATATATCCCGTTATACGATATTTCAATTAATTTTGGCTACTACCCTTTAACTAAGATCCTTGAGAATATTATAGCTAGCGATGAGGATAGTTTCATTCAACTACTTCTATCATCATTCTTAGAGAATTATAGAAGTGATGATATTTATTTTACCGAACAACAGAAACAACTTGTAGAAGGATACAAGGACGATAATAATGCAACAGTTGCTGTGGTTGCTCCAACTTCGTATGGCAAATCTGAGTTGATTTTAAATACCCTAAAAAACAATCCAGATGAAAATATTTGTATTATTGTCCCAACTAAGGCACTTCTTGCGCAAACTAAACGCAGGATTATTAATGCTAATCAATGCATAAATTCAAGAAGAGTAGTGACTCATCCTGACATGCATATTGCATCAGAAAAAAAGATAATTGGTATTCTCACTCAGGAGAGATTGTTAAGGTTATTAGAAAAACATAAAGACTTACAATTTCATTCAGTTGTGATAGATGAAGCTCATAATCTTTTTAGCGATGATCACAGAAACAGACTACTGGCATCATCGATTGCGATTATGAATAAAAGAAACCCTGTAACATATTTTAAATTTCTATCTCCATTCTTAATTGATAGCAAGAGCCTTCTAGTAAAATCATGTGGCTTTGAAATAAATGAAAAGAAAATCACTGAATTCTTAAAAATAAACAATTTCTATTATATTGATTTTATAAATCCAGCACCATTATCTTATTATGACCAGTTCCTAAACAACTCAATATCAGTTGAGAACTCGATGAATAGCTCTGATTTAGAATTTATTAGAGATAAAGCATCTAACAAAAATATTATATATTTTAATAGTCCGCCAAAACTAGAGCTTTTTGCTAAGAATATTCAACACGCTGAGGTGACATCTGTCCCAGAACAGGTATTAAAAGCATGTAGAGAAATTGGGTCATATCTCCATGCTGATTATAGCTTACTAGATTGTTTAAAGAGAGGTGTCGTTTACCATCATGGCTCCGTTCCTGATATAGTTAAGCTTTATATTGAAAACCTCTATACACAAGAACCGTTTCTGAAGTTTATGGTTTGTAGCAGTACATTACTTGAAGGTGTTAATATACCCGCTGAAAAGCTTTTTATTATGGATCACAGAAAAGGCAGGAGAAAATTGTCTCCATCACAATTTAAAAATTTGTGTGGGAGGATATGCCGGTTTAATGAAATATTTAACCACGAAAACATTAACTTGAAACTATTAGAACCAGAAATCTACCTTATCAAATCGGACTACATGAGGGCAGATGCAAATATTTTAGACTTCTTAAAAGATAGTGTTAAAGAGGATAAAAAGCTTAAGGATAAGACAGAGAATGTATTACTGACTGAAACTCCAATCACAGCTATAAATAAAGCAGAATTAGCTAAAGAAGAAGAATTTCTGGATAACTTTGAAGAGGATATGAATATCTCTGAAAAATCAAGAAAAGCATCTACGGAGGTTGGAAAGGCTTGTTTTAAAAATAGTTTAAAAGAAATTGACATAATCAAATCTGAAAATAGTTTGCAGGCAAAGATCAATGATATAAAAGGCAAAAGTTTTCAAGCCAAATCAGAAAAGGAGGTTATTGAATTAATATCTAATGTTTTTTTGGAGTATGTTCTCCAAAATGATAATAATGATAATTTACTGAGACTTAAGGAACTTAAAACACAAAATTTTTATTCAATGTTTTTGAGTTGGATAATGCGGAATGCTCCATTTAATGAACTAATAGGACATTTTGTGTCTTATTGGAATAGATTAAAAAATGATATTACCAAAGACCCGTTTGTTTATGTTGGTAAATGGGGAGATGAGACAAGAGATGGCTATTTACCATTATGGGTAAATATTAGGGATAAAACAGATAAAGAGTTAGTTAATCTTGCAATCTTAAGGATTAAAGAAGAACAAGATTTTATTGATAATACAATAGTAAAGTTTATTGAAATTTTAAATGACTTAGATTTAATCGAAGAAAATATTTATAAACAAATTAAGTATGGGACAGATAATGATAGTCTTATTTTAATGATTAAGAATGGTTTTAGTAGTAGTTTAGCAAAACTACTTTTGTCTAAATATAGTGAATTCTTAGAACTAAATTTTACTGAGAATTTTGTAACAGCAGAAAAAGGAATTATTGACGCAATGAGAGCTAATTCTGAAAATGATATATACATCTTTGAAACAAGTTTCAATATAAAAGGATAAGCTATGAAATTTACTGAAGAATGGAGCAAATAACTCATGACCACTTTTCACCCCTACGAAGATGAAACCACCGAATTTAAGCGAGAACTGACCAGCAACATAGAAAAAGAGGTTGTCGCATTTCTTAATTCTGCTAAAGGTGGCGACATTTACATTGGTGTAGAAGATGATGGAACCGTTATTGGTGTGACCAATCCTGATAAGCTGCAACTGGCTATTATTGACAGAATAAAAAGTAATATTTTGCCCACTACTCTCGGATTCTTTGATGTTGTGACGGAAGAGATCGATGGGAAGCATGTTGTTCATATTATCGTTACTCGTGGCACAGAAAAGCCTTACTACCTTAAAAAGTTTGGACTGTCGCCAGCGGGTGCATATATTCGCATTGGAACAGGCATACAACAGCTTACTACTGATATGATTGACAGGCTGTTTGCTTCCCGAACACGAAATTCATTACGTAATATCCCATCACCTCGTACAAAGCTGAGTTTTAATCAGCTTAAAATTTATTATGATGAAAAAGGATTTACGGTTAATGATTCATTTCTTGAAAATCTTGATCTGTATACACCGAATGGTGAACTGAACTATGTGGCCTATCTATTGGCAGATCAAAATAGTGTATCCATAAAAGTTGCCAAATATGCAGGAGTAGACAAGGTTGATTTGATTGAGAATGAAGACTATGGCTACTGCTCTTTGATCAAAGCGACAAACAAAGTTCTGGATAAACTGGAAATCGAAAATAAGACTTTTACTAAAATTACTGGTGCAGCTGAACGACTTCAAAAGCGTATGGTTGAAAGACGTGCCTTACGGGAAGCGTTAATTAACGCCATGGTGCACAATGACTATACATATGAAGTGCCTCCTGTAGTTGAAATATATTCTGATCGCCTCACGATTACGTCTTATGGAGGTTTGGTTTCTGGGCTTAGCAAGGGAGAGTTTTTTAATGGACGCTCTATGATACGCAACAGAGAGCTTATGAGGGTTTATCGAGATCTTGGTTTGGTAGAGCAGCTTGGCTCAGGGATGAACCGTATCCTGCAAGCATATCCAAAAGAGATTTTCAGCTTTAGTGAAAACTTTATGGAAGTCTGTTTCAAATTTGAAGAGGGTTATCTTGAGTCTTTAAAAGAGGACAGAGTCAAGGTTGAAAAAACGTCGGAAAAAACGTCGGAGAAAACGTCGGAGAAAACGTCGGAGAAAACGTCGGAGAAAATCATATCTCTTATCAAAGAAGACTCCACCATCACAATTGAGCGGCTTGCTGAGATAATAGGTGTTACACCACGCTCAATTGAACGTAATTTGAAGAAATTACAAGACAAAAGTCATATTCAGCGAGTTGGTTCTGCTAAAGGTGGACACTGGAAGGTTATCAATGATTAAATTCACAGAAGACAAGCTTGAGCAGGCAATTATAGAACTCTTAGGACAGAAAGGTTATGAGTATGCTCCGGGCGATACTATTGCACGTGAGCAGTCTGATGTAATTATCAAAGATGATTTTAAAGCTTATCTGTCAGATAAGTATTCATCCGAAAGCATAACCACTGAAGAGATAGAATCCATAATTCGCCAACTGGAGCTTTTACCCGCCTCTGACCTATATGAAACTAATAAAACCATCATAAGAATGGTTTCGGATGGTTTCCCTTTAAAGCGTGAAGACCGCACAAAGAAAGACCTTTTCATTCAGCTCATAGACTACTCTGATGCGGATAGAAACATATACAAAATAGTCAATCAGCTTGAGATTGTAGGTTATGAAAAACGTATTCCTGATGGGATTCTATACATAAACGGTTTACCTCTCGTGGTATTTGAATTCAAAAGTGCCATAAGAGAAGAGGCAACAGTCCATGACGCATTTATACAGCTAACAGTACGCTACAGGAGAGACATTCCTGAGCTATTTAAATACAATGCCTTTTGCATAATCAGTGATGGAGTAAACAATAAAGCAGGTTCATTTTTCGCCCCTTATGAATTCTATTATTCATGGCGAAAGATAACCGGAGACGAGTCTATAGAGAAAGATGGAATTGATTCCCTGTTTACTATGATCAACGGAATGTTTGATAAAGACAGGCTGAGAGAGATAGTAAGAAATTTTATATATTTTCCTGATTCCTCATCCAGAGAAGAAAAAATCTTTTGCCGATATCCGCAATATTACGCAGCTACTAAACTATACAGAAATATTCTCAAACAACGTCGCCCACATGGAGACGGTAAAGGCGGCACTTACTTCGGGGCTACCGGTTGTGGAAAAAGTTTTACCATGCTGTTTCTCACCAGACTGCTTATGAAGAGTCTGGATTTCTCCAGCCCTACTATAGTCCTCATAACAGACCGCACCGACCTTGATGATCAACTGTCTGGTCAGTTCACCGGCGGGAAAAAATATATTGGCGATGACAACGTAATGAGTGTTGAGAGCAGGCAAGACCTCCGTGACCATTTAAAGGGGCGCGATAGCGGTGGCGTATTCCTCACCACTATCCACAAATTCACCGAAGATACCAAGCTGCTTACCGACAGAAGCAATGTGATATGCATTTCAGATGAAGCTCACCGCAGTCAGGTGAATCTTGACCAAAAAATCAAGATTACAGAAAACGGGGTCAAAAAAACTTATGGTTTTGCCAAGTATCTCCATGATTCTCTACCAAACGCAACTTATGTAGGGTTCACTGGGACTCCTATTGATGCAACTTTAGATGTGTTTGGCGAAGTGGTGGATTCATATACTATGAACGAGTCTGTTCAGGACGAAATTACTGTTCGTATTGTCTACGAAGGCAGAGCGGCAAAAGTGCTTCTGGATAACAGTAAGCTTAAAGAGATTGAAGAATACTATAATAAGTGCGCCGAGGAAGGTGCCAGTGATTATCAAATAGAGGAAAGCAAGAAAGCTACTACCCAGATGAACAAAATCTTAGGAGACCCTGATGTAGTGAGGGATATTGCTACTGACTTTGTGGAGCATTACGAGAAAAGACTGGAAGAAGGTTCGACCGTTAAAGGCAAGGCTATGTTTGTGTGTAGCGACAGACCAATTGCCTATATGCTATATAAGGAAATAGTTGCACTTCGGCCTGCATGGGCTGAAGTACGAGTTTGTGAGGAAGGTGTGGAACTTTCTGAGCAAGAGCAGAAAGAAATTAAGCCTATGGAACGTATCAAGATGATAATGACCCGGGGCAAAGATGACCCTAAAGAACTCTATGATATGCTAGGTAGCAAAGAATACCGAAAAGAGCTTGATCGTCAATTTAAGAATGGGAAGTCCAATTTTAAGATAGCCATTGTTGTGGACATGTGGCTCACAGGCTTTGATGTGCCCTTTCTTGATACTATGTATATTTATAAACCAGTGCAAAGGCATAGCCTTATACAAACAATCTCCCGTGTTAACAGGAAATATGAAGGGAAAGAAAAAGGTCTTGTTGTTGACTACATAGGTATCAAGAGTCAAATGAATATGGCTCTGGCGATATACTCAAAAGCTGATCAGTCAAATATTGAAGAGATAGAGCAGTCCATTGTGGTAGTTAAAGATCACTTGGATTTATTATCAAAGATATTCCATAAATTCGATACCGCACCGTATTTTCAAGGTTCAGCTCTTGAGCAGCTTCATTGTCTGAATATGGCAGCTGAGTTTGCACAGGTGACACAGGAGCTTGAAAAGCGTTTCATGTATTTAGTGAAAAGACTGAAAGCTGCATATGATATATGTTGCGGCAGTGATGCATTCTCTCAGGCAGAAAGAGACCGTATTCACTTTTACATAGCTGTGAGGTCTATTGTTTTCAAACTGACCAAGGGTAACGCTCCTGACATCGCACAGATGAATGCAGTTGTGACGAAGATGATTAAAGAAGCTCTGCAAAGTGACGGGGTGGAAGAGATTCTGAAACTTGGTGAAGATCAGGGGCAGGAAATTGACATTTTTGATGATGATTATATGGCGAAAATTGACAAGATAAAACTGCCAAATACTAAAATAAAGTTATTGCAGCAACTCCTTACAAAGGCGATCAACGACTTTAAGAAAATTAATAAAATCAAGGGGACAGATTTTTCTAAAAAGTTTAAAGCCCTGTGACGTAGCCCCCATTTGAAGTGGACGTATTTTAGTGCTAAATTAAGCACTAGGAGTATCCATATGTCTATTACTAGTTCCAACGGTAGCAACAGAATTGAAGTCATCACTTCCGTCCAGCGACGC
>JAVEXI010000042.1:0-15135 GCA_034004165.1 Gudongella sp.
ATTAGTTCACCTTTTGTAAGAAGACCGGCGACGCTGTAAATCTTAGTAACCTCAATCGATTCTTCAAACTCCAGATCTGGTAGAATCGTAGGCATCCTTCTGGCAGCCATCGTCTTACCAGAGCCAGGAGGGCCGATGATCAGCAGGTTATGCCCACCAGACGCCGCTACCTCCATAGCCCTTTTTAACGATTCCTGCCCCTTTATATCTGAAAAATCCAGTTCATGCTCAGTAACAGGATTTTTAATTCCATATTCAATATTTGTATAGGGGTCTATATTGAGTTCTCCATTAACGTATTTGATAGTCTCTTCAAGAGATTTAACGGGTATTATGTGAACATCTTCAATTATAGAGCACTCATCTTTGTTATCAAAAGGGAGAACAAATCTTAAAAACCCCTGTTCCCTCATGGAAATCACCATGGGTAGAGCTCCCTCTATCCTGTTTAGAGAGCCATCTAGAGACAATTCACCGAGGAAAATAGTATTGTCAAAGTCAAAATCTCTTAGCTCCGATGCTGAACGCAGGATTCCAATGGCAATTGCAAGATCCATTTGTGAACCGTCTTTTTTTAGATTTGCAGGCGCAAGATTAATTGTTATCCTGCTTAAAGGGAATTCATAATCGCTATTTTTTATAGCAGTTCTTACTCTTTCTTTTGACTCTTTGATTGCCGCATCAGGCAATCCAACTATGTTGAACATAGGCATTCCCCTCGCAAGGTCTGCCTCTACTTCAATTAAGTGTCCATCCAGTCCCTGAAGGGCACAAGTGCTGATTTTTGAATACATAGGATACCTCCCGGAAGTTGATTATAGTGAGAATGCATTTTCAAAGTGATTGATTTTTTCATCTTCCAATGGATAGACTTCTATAACATCATATCTTATTTGCACATCTGAAAGTTTATGATTTTGAACAAATAAGAGTGATGTATTTGCTATTTTTTTCTGTTTTCTTGCATTTACTGATTCATATGCATATCCATAGTTTGTACCTAGTCTAGTCTTTACTTCTATAAAGGTGAGAATGGCATCATCATAGGCGATAATGTCAATTTCTCCTATTCTGTTTCTGTAATTAGTCCCTATTATCTGATATCCCTTCTTCTCGAGATATTCAAGAGCCAGGGCCTCTCCAAGTCTTCCAGTCATTATATGTCTGCTCATAATTTACCGTCCAATTATATTATTTAAAAAACTCTTCCTGTGTAATTCAGTCGCACCAAATTTCTTTAGTGCATCGATATGATTCTTCGTTCCATAACCTTTATTTTTTGCAAGATCATATCCAGGAAACTGGCTGTCCCATTCAATACACAACCTGTCTCTAAAGACTTTTGCAACAATAGATGCAGCAGCTATTCCATGGACAAGATTATCACCGTCGATAATAGCTCTTTGTGGAATATCAACATCAATTTCTTCTGCATCAATTAGAACATAGCTCGGTTTTAGGGATTCCCCATTAATATCCTTCATGTTTTCAAACGCCAGTTTCATAGCGAGCCTGGTGGCTTGCTTTATGTTTATTTCATCTACTACTTCTGAAGGCACTCTCCCTATCCCAAAAGCTATGCTTTCTTTAGTTAAAACTTCATACAAAAATTCTCTTTTCTTTGCCGATAACTTTTTAGAGTCTTTAACATCCAGAAATGTAAAATTATGAGGAAGAATAATCGAGCAAGCGACAACATCGCCAAAAAGGCAGCCTCTTCCGACTTCATCAATGCAGGCAATATGTTTGTGTCCATTATTATATAAGCTGCTTTCTACTTCAAACATATTATTTTTCCCCCTCAGGATCTTCCAAGGTTATACGCCCAATATGACCTTTTCTGAATTCGTCTAGGATTAATCGGCAAGCTTTATCATAATCTATTTCTCCACCTTTGATGATACATCCCCTTCTTAAAGCTATGCTATCAAGAATAGCAAGGGTTTCTTTTCCGACGGTATCGACATCATATCTTTCATTTAGGCATCCAGAAAAATCTAAATTGAGCTTTTCAATAAGCCTAAAAGCTATACTTTCAACATCTAGTATCTCATCTTTAATAGCGCCAGTGAATGCCAGATTGAGCCCTACTTGTGGGTCCTCAAATTTTGGCCAAAGAATTCCAGGAGTATCAAGGAGTTCGATACCTCCTTTTGATTTAATCCACTGGTTTGTCTTTGTTACTCCAGGTCTATTGCCAGTCTTAGCACCTTTCCTTCTTGCAATGCTGTTAATCAAAGTTGATTTTCCAACATTTGGCACACCGACAATCATAGCTCTTATTGGCCTATCTGCCATACCTTTTTGAGGCGCAGCTTCTCTTTTAGCAGTAATCAATCTCTTTGTAACTCTGACTAACTCATCAATTCCCTTACCGCTAAGAGAATTCAGCAAAACGACTGGTATTTCACGCGTATTATAGTAAGCTGTCCACTTTCTATTAGATACATCAGAAGCCAAATCGCTTTTATTCAGAATGACAATCCTTGGTTTTTCGCCAATTAATTCGTCAATTATTGGATTTTTGCTGCTTATGGGAATCCTGGCATCAAGTAATTCAAAGACGACATCTACCAGTTTTAAATTCGCCTGTATAGACTCTCTTGTCTTTTTCATATGACCAGGATACCAGTTAATATTTAAGTTCATAATATCCCCTACTCAGTAATCATTCATTCCATTATCCATTTAATATAAACTTCCGTATAAAAATTGGGACTGAAACAGTCCCATTAATAAAATCTTTTCTCTTTGACTTTGGCAGATTTACCCAGTCTATCTCTTAGATAGTACAGTCTGGCTCTTCTAACCTTACCTTTTCTTGTTACAACGATTTTTTCCACTCTTGGTGAGTGTACTGGGAATGTTCTTTCCACTCCTACTCCGTAAGAAAGTCTCCTTACTGTAAATGTTTTTCTGGAGCTGCCACCTTGTATCTTTATGACAGTACCTTCAAAAACCTGAATTCTCTCTCTAGTTCCTTCAACAACCTTATAGTGAACCTGTACAGTATCTCCTACTGCAAATACAGGAAGATCGTCTCTGATTTGTTCAGCTTCTATCATTTTAATTACATCCATTTTGTATCCTCCCCTCATATAGACGTTCTTGTTTTAGTACAGAGGACCGCCCTTAGTAAATACTTCTGTATTATAGCATAGCACTTTATTTAAGACAACTATCTTTTAGAAAGTTTTCCCAGCAGTTTGCTGAGTTCTTCAAGCTCTTCGCTGTCTTCTTTTAGTTTAGAAATCATATCAGGGCGTTTGACAATAGTCGTCCTGAAAGAATTTAATAATCTCCACAATCGAATTTTTTCGTGGTCTCCACTAAGAAGTACATCAGGCACTTTTCTTCCCATAAACACCCTGGGTCTGGTGTATTGTGGATACTCCAAAAGGCCGTTGTAATGTGATTCTATTTCATAAGAATCCTCAGACGATAACACCCCTGGCAAAACTCTGGCAATAGAGTCTACAAGCACCATGGCCGGCAGTTCTCCTCCTGTGAGCACGTAATCACCAATGGACAGTTCTTCATCTACCATGTCGTCAATTATACGCTGGTCGACACCTTCGTAATGACCTGCCAAAAGCACCAAGTGCTCTTCCTTGGAAAGCTCATTTACCTTTTCCTGTTCCAAAGGTTTTCCTTGCGGAGATAGATAGATTACTCTTGATTTATCAGTTCTGACACTGGCTATTGCAGAATACACAGGTTGTGGCTGAATCACCATGCCCATGCCTCCACCGTAAGGATAATCGTCTACTCTCCTATGTTTGTCTTCAGTGTAGTCTCTTATATCTACGGCTGATAGCTTTAATATATCTTCCTGCAATGCACGACCTACTATGCTGTAATTTTCAAGAGATTTTATAAATTCTGGAAACAACGTCAGTATATCTATTCTCATCAAATCATTCCTTCAATTGGATCGACAATGATCTTTTTATTCTTAACGTCTATCTCCTTGATAAATTCACTGACAGCAGGAACCATGAATTCTTTCGTGTCAGACTGTTTTACAACATAAACGTCATTTGCTGGTCCCTGTAATATATCAGACAGCTCGCCCAGTAAATTATTGTCTGTGTCAAATACTGCGCAACCTATGAGGTCCGAAATAAAAAATCTTCCTTCTTCCAATTTAATACGGTCTTCGTCAAGTACATAAATGTATTGATTTCTAAAATCTGCGACCTTATTAATATCTTCAAGACCGGTAAATCCAAGTATTATGATATCTTTGCTTATTCTGGCGTTTACAGGAAGTACTTCGTCTTTGAATTCCCCGATATACGCCTTTTTAAGTTCAAAAAATCTTTCTGGATCATCAGTCAGTGGAAATACTTTCACTTCGCCTCTGACCCCATGAGTGTTTGTTATCATTCCTATTGCTGTATAGCCCATATTTCACCAGCCAACTCAGAATTACTGAATTATTTCAACGACAACTCTTTTATTGTCTTTAATAGCTGCAGCTTTGACCACAGTACGAATTGCCTTAGCTATACGTCCCTGTTTTCCAATAATCTTGCCCATATCTTCTGGTGCAACCCTGAGTTCAATAATAACTGACTGAGAACCTTCAACTTCATTAACGCTGACCATATCAGGGTTGTCCACAAGCGATTTTGCGATAAATTCTACTAATTCACCCATCGTCCGCACCTCCAAAATTACTCATTTACAGGTTCTTCTGTCTTTTCATAAAGTCCACTCAGTTTAAAGATGTGTTCTACTGTTTCTGTTGGTTTTGCACCATTCTTTAACCATTTTTCAGCCTTTTCGCTGTCGACTTTAATAGTCTTTGGCTCTGTAAGAGGATTGTAATAACCAATCTCCTCAATGAATCTGCCATCTCTTGGGGACCTTGAGTCTGAAACTACTATTCTATAAAAAGGATTCTTTTTAGCGCCCATTCTCTTTAGTCTGATTTTAACTGCCATTTAATTCACCTCCTGTATTATTAATATCTATTTAGAAAAAGGGGAGTCCTAATTTCCCTTTTTTCTTCGGATTTTTTCCCATTTCTGAGAGTCTCTTCATCATTTTCTTTGTTTCCTTAAACTGTTTCAACAATCTATTTACATCTGAAACTGTTGTGCCACTGCCAGCAGCTATACGCTTCCTCCTGCTACTATCAATAATATCAGGATTATCACGTTCTTTTTTTGTCATTGACTTGATAATTGCCTCTGTCTTCACAAGGTCTTTTGAATCAACATCAAGTCCTTTTAGGGCTTTGGAATTCATACCTGGAATCATGGCGAGTATCTCATCAATTGGTCCCATATTTTTCATTTGCTCTAATTGATCGAGAAAGTCATCAAACGTGAACTGAGCGGTTCGCATTTTCTTTTCAAGTTCTATGGCTTTTTTCTCATCTATACCAGCCTGAGCTTTTTCAATCAGACTCAATACGTCGCCCATACCGAGAATCCTAGATGCCATCCTGTCTGGATGAAACGTTTCCAACTGATCTGTTTTTTCACCGACTCCTACAAATTTTATTGGTTTGTCTGTTACAGCCCTAATTGAAAGAGCAGCTCCGCCTCTTGCATCACCGTCAAGTTTTGTAAGAATTACACCAGTTATTTCAAGTTTTTCATTAAAACTCTGTGCGACATTAACCGCATCCTGTCCGGTCATTGAGTCGAGCACTAGTAATATTTCCGTTGGATTTACAGCATTCTTGATATTAAATATTTCTTCCATGAGAGTATCATCAATGTGAAGTCTACCCGCTGTATCAATAAGAACTACATCATTTCCGTGTTTTTTAGCGTGCTCAAGCGCAGCTTTTGAAATATCAACTGGGCTGTGCTTGTCACCCATTGAAAAGACGGGTACATTTACTTTTTCACCAACGACTTCAAGTTGTTTAATCGCAGCTGGCCTGTATATATCACCTGCTACAAGCAGCGGCCTTTTACCTTGTTTAAGCAAGATATTTGCAAGTTTTCCTGATGTTGTGGTCTTTCCAGCACCCTGTAGTCCACACATCAATATAACAGTCGGCGGTGAAGATGAGAAAGACAACTTTGCCTCTCTTTCACCCATTAAAAGAGTTAACTCTTCATTTACAATCTTGATAACCTGCTGTCCAGGAGTTAGACTTTCAAGTACTTCAGCTCCAAGAGCTCTTTCCTTTATCCTCTTTATGAAATCTTTTACAACCCTAAAGTTAACATCAGCCTCAAGCAATGCAAGCCTGACCTCTCTTAAAGCTGCATCTAAGTCTTTTTCATTTATCTTTCCTTTACTTCGCAACTTGCCAAGAGCATTTTGTAGTTTTTCAGATAAGTTTTCAAATACCAAACTAAACCCTCCTGCCAGTCAATAGAGAATCTTTGATATTCTCTCGTCTATTTCCTTTGCTTTTTCTTTGATAATCTGATTATCTACGGTTTCTCCAATGGTGTAGATTTCATCAGCAATTTTCCTAATTTCGACAATGGTTTCCTGACTTTCAAAGAATTTTTCGACAAGCCCAAGCTCGTTTTCATAAGATAAGAGTTTTTCTTCAGCTCTTTTCATGGTGTCAAAGACACTCTGCCTGCTAGTGCCGAGTACTTCACCTATTTCAGACAGCGAAAGGTCGTTCAGATAATATAAATCAACTATCTGATACTGTTTTTCGCTTAGTAGCTTGCCATAAAAATCTATCAGTATTCCGATTCTGACCAACTTCTCCATATTATCACCAACAAATAATACTGTCAAGACATTTCCTTGACAGTATTATTCTATTCAAAGTATTAAGTTTTGTCAAGCAAATTAAGCTTCAAATATTGAGTCAATGAAGGAATCTGTGTCAAAAGGTTGCAAA
Organism: Gudongella sp.; assembly: GCA_034004165.1. Lineage (GTDB taxonomy): Bacteria > Bacillota > Clostridia > Tissierellales > Tissierellaceae > Gudongella. The sequence goes on from JAVEXI010000042.1 coordinate 6,833, forward strand.
TCATCTAATCTTTCACCAACACCTATTAGCTTTATTGGCAAGTTTAGCTCCGTTTGCAAAGAAATGACAACTCCACCTTTTGCAGTTCCATCCAGCTTAGTAAGTGCAACTCCTGTGATATTTGCAACTTCCTTAAAGACTTTTGCCTGGCTTATTGCATTTTGCCCGGTTGTAGCATCTAGTACCAGAAGCACTTCTTTTGTTGCTTCAGGGTACTCTCTATCGATAATCCTAAATATCTTTTCAAGCTCTTTCATCAAATTAGACTTGTTGTGCAGCCTGCCAGCCGTATCGCAAATGAGAACGTCTGTCTTTCTAGCCTTAGCCGCCTGAATTGCGTCATATATGACGGCGGCAGGGTCAGACCCTTCTGTATGCGCGACAATTTCAGCCCCAGCTCTGTTACTCCACTCTTCTAACTGCTCAATTGCGGCTGCCCTAAAGGTATCTCCCGCTGCTATAAGCACCCGACTCCCACTTTGTCTCAAGCTGTAAGCAAGCTTTCCTATGGTAGTTGTTTTACCAACGCCATTGACACCCACAACTAAAAGTACCGATGGGTACGGTGTCAACTTTAAAACATTATCCTCGACTGCTTCAGACATAAGAATCTTTATCTCATCTTTGAGTAGATTACGCACTTCAGATATATTTTCAATTCTCTCTTCCCTGACGCGAATTTTAAGTCTATCAATAATCTTTTGAGAAGTTGCTATTCCAGTGTCAGCAGAAACTAGGATATCTTCAAGGTCATAATAAAACTCCTCATCTATAGACTGATAGCCAGTAAAAATATCTTCAAGCTTTTCACTCATCTCTTTTCGAGTCTTAGAAAGACCATTTCTCAGCCTCTCTAAAAAGCCCTTCTGCTCTTCATTATTCTCCGCAGAACTATCTTTTTCTTTATTAAACCAGTTAAACATTTTTTCCTCCTATCCGGTTGCTTCACTATAATCTCTAAGTCTAAGTGATATTAAGCGGCTGACACCCTCTTCTTCCATGGTCACACCATAAAGCATATCAGCAATTTCCATAGTAGTTTTTCTATGGGTAATCAATACAAATTGAGTTTCATCATCAAAACCTTTCAAATAATTTGTATACCTGCTTATATTCGCCTCATCCAAAGCTGCATCAATTTCATCAAGCACGCAGAACGGTGAGGGTTTCGTCTTAAGAATTGCAAATAAAAGGGCAACTGCTGTTAGAGACTTCTCTCCTCCTGAAAGTAACATCAGGTTTTGCAGTTTCTTTCCAGGGGGCTGGGCCATTATTTCAATACCCGAACTAAGTATGTCTTCCTCTTCATCTAATTCTAATCTTGCTTTACCTCCACTAAATAAAATTGCAAATATTTCTGAGAAATTTGCATTAATTTCATCGAAGGATTTTCTAAACTGAACTCGCATTCTCTTTTCCATATCTCTGATTACTGATTGAATGTCCTCTCTAGCAGCATTAAGGTCTGTAAGTTGTGCCGAAAGAAACTCATATCTCTCTGAGGCATTTCTATAATCTTCTATTGCTCCGATATTCACTATACCAAGCTCTCTAATTGCAGACCTAAGCTCACTGAGAGTCTGTTGTTCTTCTCTAATGCTGCCCAATTCATATTCCGAAGACAAAATTTCTTCTTCACTCATATCATAATCCAAAAGTATTCGCTCTGTTATGTTCTCAATCTGTAAATTGAACTTTGTTCTATCAATTTCCAGTTTATTTACTTCACGCTCCACCTTAGATAATCTCTGTGTCAAAATCCTGTTCTTCTCCTGAAGATCATAGAAGTTGTTCATTCGAACTTCTTTTTCAGCAAGAAGATCCTCTAGCCCAGAAGCCTCCTGTTCTTCATAAAGTCTATGTTCCTCAATCTGAGAATTTAAAACTTTCAATGAATTTGTGAGGCTTTCGATTTCATCATCTAACTGAGATTTTTCAGCTTTCTTTTCTTCAATTAGAGCGAGTTTTCTATCTATGTTCGTACTCTTTTCTTCACATTGAGTTTTTATAGACTCAATTCTATTCAAGGCTACGCTTTTAATAAGCCTGATTTCATTAATTTTTTCATCTGTAGAATACTTTAATTGCCTTAAATTTTCTATTTCAGACTCAAACTGCTTTAATTCTTTGGTGGATGTATTTATAATACTTTCGATGTCCCCTTCTTCGGCAGTTACAATAGATTCTTTTGTCTCTAAGCTTAACAATTCACTGTCAAGCTCTTCAATTTCTACTCTCTTAGATTCTATGTCATTAACATATTTATTATATTGTACAGTTATAAGTGCTGCTTTGTGTTCAAGATCTTTACTTTTCGAGTCCAGCAAATTCTTTTCGGTAGTAAGTCTCTCATAATCATTTTTAAGATCAATTGATTTTGCTGTGTAATTTTCGATCTCATTTTTAATGGTAGATAAATCTTTAGAAATATCTCTAATTTCATTTTCAAGAGCGGAAATATTATGCTTCCTACTCAAAAGCCCATTGTTTCCATTTGCCGTACTTCCTCCGGTAATGCTTCCACCTGCGTTGATTACTTCCGCTTCCAGAGTAATTATTCTATATTTAAATCTTGTGTTCCTAGCAAACACTAAGGCATTATCAACATTATCAAATACTAACGTTCGCCCAAGCAAATATTTGAATGCACCTTCATATTTAGCATCATATTTAACAAGACTACTAGCAGTACCTATATATCCTTTTGACTTCGACAACTCGCTAGGGAGAGAAATTTCGCTTCCTGTAACAGTAGTCAAAGGAAGGAATGTAGCTCTTCCTTTCTTTTCAACTTTAAGATATTCAATCATCCTCTTTGCAGAAGCTTCGTCATCTACAACAATATTCTGAACGGAATTTCCTAATGCAGTTTCTACAGCTTTTAGGTATTCTTTTTTTACATCAAAAAGCTCAGAAACAATTCCTTTGTATCCACGACTAAAACTGCTATCACTATTTATCTTCTTAATTAAAGCCTTTACGCTGCCGTAATAGCCTTCATAATCGCTTTCTAACCCTTTATATAATGTTAAAGATGTAGTAACATTATGAAGCTTTCTTTCTAATATGTTTTTTGAATTTTCTGCTTCACTGATTTTCTTGTTGACAGATGACAACTGACTTTTTACAGCATTGTATAGTCTATTACTCTCATGTAGCAGACTCTTGTTAAGACTATATTGATCTATTAATTTCGACTTATTTTCTTTTGATTTTTTAAGTTCAGTTTCTGATCTGGCCAAATCTTCATTAAGTTGAGACTTCTTTTTATTCAAGTTCTCTCTATATGAAATAAGAGTACCTGCCTGACTTCTCTTTTCAATGACTTTGTTTTGAATATCTGCAATACGCATTCTTAATTCTTCAATAATAGATTCTTTGTTTTTCACTAGCTCGATAGAATCTTGTCTATCTACTTGAAGGCTCTCTATTTTCTTGTCGTCATCTGAAACCGAATTTTCAAGTTCCATTAATACTGATTCATCAGCAAAAATAGACTCTTTCATAGACTCAATTTCTATCAAAAGTCTTGAAATGTCATCTTTGGTTCTTTCAAGTTCCCGTGCCAAATAATTTTCTTTTTCCTGTAATATCTTAACACTATTCTTTGAATTCTCAAGGTTTTGAAAACTTTCCAGTTTGAGAGTTCTCTTTTGCTCAATAAGAGTTTCGATTTCAGTTACGCTTTCTCTTACCCTGCTAAAGTGAGCTTCAAAGTTATCAAATTCAGAGCTAAGGATCTCTTTTTCAGAAACGAGTTCTATCTCTTTCTCTTCCTGCTTATCCAGTGAAGTTCTCATTCTTTTAATTTCTCTAGAAGCTATTGCCAAGTCAAGATCTCTCATCTTACCAAATAACTTCTGAAATTCTGATGCTTTCTCAGATTCAACCTTTAATATTTCCTTCTGAGATCCTACTTCATGGAGCAAATCTCCAATCCTTGAAATGTTTGATTCTGTCTTTTCAAGTTTTCTCAATGATTCGGATTTTCTGGTTTTATACTTAATAATACCAGCTGCTTCTTCAAATATATTTCTCCTGTCTTCTGGCTTGTTTGAGAGTATCTCGTCAATTTTTCCCTGACCTATGATAGAATAACCCTCTTTGCCGACGCCAGTATCCATAAATAGCTCTCTCACATCTTTAAGTCTGCAACTGTTCTTATTTATGTAATACTCGCTTTCACCAGATCGAAACATTCTTCTAGTTACCGCAACCTCAGAATAATCCACAGGTATTTTGCCTGAAGCATTATCAAAAGTAATAGTAACCTCGGAGAATCCAAGAGCTCTTCGCTTTTCAGTACCCGAAAATATTATATCCTCCATTCTAAGTCCCCTAAGGCTTTTTACACTCTGTTCACCTAGAACCCATCTTATGGCATCTGCAATATTGCTTTTACCACTGCCATTCGGTCCTACAATAGCAGTGACTTTGCTATTAAACTCGACCTCAGTTTTTTCAGCAAAGGACTTAAAACCTTGAATTTCTACTTTTTTCAAATACATTTCAGGCACCTCCTCTCATTTGAGGCATATTTTACGTATTATTTGGAAATTTCCATAATTTCTTTTAGGTTAATTTCTATAACTTTGTCTTCCTGCTCAAAGACAATTACATATTTATCTAAAGGCGCTTCCTTAATCTTTAAATTATTGATTTCAAAAAGCTCTTTAATAGCCTTCTTGTTGGTACCCTTCTGTCCTGAAACAGTGGAGATATATGACTTATCACAGTAAATAGTCCAGTTCCCATTGAAAACACTATTGTTTCCTTGGTTTTTCCATATCTCTAGAAGCTTTATTAGCATCCTGGATTCAGTAAGCTGTCTAATTGAAGGGTGAAAAGGTCCTGCGACCACATCGCCACCTTCTCTGATGTTTTCTGTTGGCTGCAGACCAATCCTAATGACATCAATATCATTTATAACAGCCATCATAAGAATGTCAGCGCTTATATTTACAGCTTCATCCACAGAAAGTGGTCTATAGAGCCCGTTCTTTAACATTCTTTCAAGTTCAGTCCCTTTAATAACAAGGGTAGGATATATTCTAATGAAGTCTGGTTCCAGAGCAATTATTTTATTAGTGCTATCTATATCCTTTTCATAAGAGTCACCTGGCAGACCCACCATCTGCTGAAGACCAAGACTAAAACCATAATCTTTAATCAATTTTGCAGATTTAATCACATCATCTTGAGTATGTCCTCTTTCGCTTTGTGAAAGGACGTATTCGTCCATCGACTGGACGCCCAGTTCTATAGTGTCTACACCATAATCTTTAAGCATTCTAAGAATTTCATGGTTTATGGCATCTGGTCTTGTCGAAAGCCTGATGCCGTCAATTCTGCCATTTAATTTATATTCAAAAGGAACGCTTAAGAGTGCTCTTTGTGTATTTATGTCTATTGCAGTGAAACTTCCTCCGTAGAAAGCTACTTCTACTTTCAGCTCTTTTTTAAAAGTATCCAGGTGTTCATCTATAATTTTTTGAACTTCGTCCGTTGTAACACTAGTTGAAAGTCCAGTAATTTTTTTTTGATTACAAAACACACAATCGTGAGGACATCCAAGGTGAGGAACAAACACTGGGATTATATATTGATTACTCATAATCTTCACCCAATAAAATGAGAGCCTCTTTTGCAGCTAGTTGCTCAGCCTCTTTTTTGTTTCTTCCAAATCCTGAACCTATAATATCTTCCGCTAAAAAGACGTCCACATAGAAAATTTTATTGTGATCGGGACCCTCTTCTTTTGAAACTCTATAGCTTATCCTCTCTTTTGTAACTCTTTGAAGTTTTTCTTGCAGTTCTGTTTTGAAATCAATAAATAGGTTTCCCTTAGAAACAGCCCTTACAATATCAGTCTCAAATTTTGCAACAAGATAGCTCGAAACGATATCATAATTACTGTCAAGAAAAATCGCTCCAGCCACAGCCTCAGTTGCATCAGCAAGAATAGAGTCTCTTTTCCTGCCACCAGTAGACTCCTCTCCTTTACCAAGGAGCAAAAATTCACCAATTCTGATTTTTTTAGCAACCATGGCTAGTGATGACTCACATACCACCTTTGCTCTAACCTTTGTAAGCTCCCCTTCAGGGTAGAAAGGATATTTATTGTACAGGTATTCACTTACTACAAGATTAACTATAGTATCTCCGAGAAATTCCAGTCTCTGGTTGCTTTTACTGGGATGAAGGCCGTTTTCATTTGCGTATGAACTATGGGTCAGAGCCGTTTCCAGCAGTTCCCTATCATTAAAGCTGTACCCAAGACAGTTTTCAAGTTCTTCATATTTTTCAGACATCTGACTGTTCATAGACGCACCTCCTCAAATGGTATCAGGAAATATGATTCTTAATATATTCCCTTGCATCTCCAACTGTCTTGATTTTCTCTACTTCTTCGTCTTCGATTTCAAGACCAAACTCGTCTTCCAGAGCCATAATCAACTCTACAAGATCAAGAGAGTCTGCATTGAGATCATCATTAAAAGAAGTATCTATAGTTATTTCACTCTCGTTAATATTAAACTGCTCAGCTATTAATTTAATAATTTTTTCAGTTAGCATTTTTTTCCTCCATATTATTTATATTTTGCTCAATTGAAGCTATTACGTCCTTTTCAATAAAGAGCTTCAATTGTCTGATTCCATTTAGAAAAGCGTAATCATCAGAACTTCCGTGTGCTTTTACAACAGGGCGCTTAGTCCCTAAAAGTGGAGCTCCACCATATTCACGATAGTCCAACTTCTTCTTTAACTCTTTTAGCTGATCTTTTAAAAGTACTGCACCAAGCTTAGATTTGGTATTTGCAGTGAAAGAGTCTTTAAGGAGTTGAAAAATTGAAGAAGCCATCCCTTCGGTGAGCTTTAAAGCAACATTGCCCACAAACCCATCGCAGACCATCACATCTGCTACGCCGTATGGCATATCTCTTCCTTCAATATTCCCAATAAAATTGATTTCGCTATTCTCCAGTAGAGAATAAGCTTCTTTAACAAGTGCATTTCCCTTAGAACTTTCAGTCCCAACATTAATGAGTCCAACTTTGGGAGAGTTCACACCAAGCACCAGCTTCATATACTCAGATCCCATCATAGCAAATTGATGAAGATACTCTGGTTTTGAGTCAACATTTGCCCCAGCATCAACAAGTATGGATACACCCTTTAATGTGGGATACAACGTAGTGAGAGCAGCCCTGTCTATACCGGCAATTCTCTTAACTACAAAAAGCCCACCTGCTAGGAGTGCTCCAGTGTTTCCTGCTGAAATAAAACCATCGCCATATCCATTTGCGACTGATTTAAGACCTACAACCATCGAACTATCTTTCTTTTTTCTGATGGCAATAGCAGGATCATCGTCATTTGTGATGATCTCGCTTGCATTCAGAACCTCAATTTTTCCGGATGGATAAGTGTACTTTTCTAATTCTTTAAGGATTAATTCAGCTGGTCCGGTCACAGAGATGTCTATATCGAATTTTTTAACTGCTTCTACAGCAGCTTTTACAGTTGAATGCGGAGCGTTGTCGCCACCCATTCCATCTACAATTATTCGCATGTTATCCCTCATTATATAATATTTTCAAATAAACTGAATTTGTAATGATAGTTATATAAAAAAAGATAGTGAGGCCAATCACTATCTTAGTTTTATTACTCGATTACAATAACTTCTCTGCCTTTGTAATAGCCACAGCTTCTGCAAACTCTATGTGGTTGTTTAGGCTCATGACATTGTGGACATTCTACAACAGTAACTTTATTCAGTCTATAGGAAGAAGCCCTTCTTTTATCTCTTCTCTGTTTCGAAGTTTTCCTTTTTGGTACCGCCAACTAAAACACCTCCTTAATCATTTAGAGAAAGTCCCCTCAATTTTTCAAATCTCAAATCTGAAGAATCTTTCACACAATCACAGGTTTCAAGATTTAAATCTTTCCCGCATTGTGGACACAAACCTTTGCAATCTTCACTGCAAAGAAATTTCATTGGTAGGGAACTTATAATCTGATTCCAAATGTATTCTTCAAGGTCTACATAATCTTCTTCAATGAAAATTATCTCATCTGAATCGTAGTCCTCTTCAATGTTCCCTTTTCTTTCCATCAGCGACCCCGTTGACTTGAACGCAGTTTTTCTACTGATGGATTCCAAGCAGCGGTCGCATTCGGCTTTGTAAATATAGTTTCCCTCTATAGAGAAATAATGGGCTCCATCTGCCTTAAACAGCACAACGTTTACATCCTCAGGGTAAACTATTGGATAATCGTATACGTTTGGCGGGTCTGCC
>JAVEXI010000113.1:0-3164 GCA_034004165.1 Gudongella sp.
ATAGTTGATTCTGGTATTGATATATATATATTTGTTTTTAAAAAGAAAGAAATCTCATCTGTATTTAAAGCATTGATAAATTACACAAGACAATTAACACTTACAGAATTATCAAGCAAACTGGACAGACTTAATGAACTAAATGCAAATGATCCATCTCAAAAAGAAAAGGCCATAAATATTTTTTCAGAAATAAACGGCCAGATTAAAGGAAATAAAAGGTTAAGAGAACAGTTTAGCGAGGTTATATCAGAATTGGAATCTTATTGCGTACTCAGTAGTAGAGTGACTGAGCCAAGAAAAAGAAGCCTCGTGAGCCAGATTAGAGAAATAATAAGGTCTTATGATGTTGATACAATGACTAAAAAATAAATGTATTATGGATAGCAGAGTTATTCAAATGATCAATAAAATGATTGAAACATCCGAGGCAATATCGGATGTAATGCTAGGAACTTTCGGCGTTGAAGAATACTACTTTTTTTACAAAAGGAAGTATAGATGGTCAATTTATTATTATCATGAACAGGATGATTATTATTTATACTACTATAAGGTTGAGCTACCCATTGTTGACCTCGCTAATATGGATACATCAATGCTCACATTTATTAAGTATCAATCAAGTGAATTCAAAAGTAAAGAGGCTACTGAATCTTTTGCCGAACTCTACAATATTGTTAAAGGAAAATTGCTTGGAATGGACGATGTTATAGATGATATTTTAAATGATCCTACTATATATTAACTCGGGATATACTTTGTATTGTGAAATCGACGTCAACTAATTAAAGCTTTGCCTTTAAATGATACTAAGAAAAGCCCCGGACCTGTCTGTGACATCCGGGGCTCAAAATGTCTCGCTGAGGTGAGTCGCTGCACTCATTGCGACCCTGCGTTATCAAAGTTCAGAAGATGATTTGAGAATTGCAAATAAATTTCCTTACTGGTTAAATGAATGTTCTGCTGGGTTTAAAAGCCCATGGCCACTCCGGCAAGTTTGCTTCAAGGTCAATAAAATACTGAATATTCATTTCATCTCTGAGGTCATTCGTATTAGTGATCCCGGGTTCAATAATGACTTCAAGCATTCTTTGAGCATTTTTATTCTTTGGTTTATTATCTACCCATTTCTCATTACTGCCAAGCTTATGAGTTTGATCAACCAATCGGAAGTCTGAAATACCGATTTCATACCCCTTCTCCTGGACATATTTAAGAACTAGCTTCTTTTCTAAAGGATTCAAGGTATTGAAATGCTTCCCGAGCTTCTTCTGATTGGGATTCCGATTTGATACAGATATCTTATGGGCAGGTTTATCGTAAATCCATTTCCCTTGCCTAAACTGAGGTACAAAGATATACCCCAGTCTGGCATTAAGTACCCATGAGGTGCTATCAACTGAATAGAATGGATACAATATCATAAGCTTTACCTTCGTCATTCCAAAACCATGAACCTTTACAATCGGCATACCATTACTATCAGTCAGGTAGTTAGTAAACAAATTATTTAACCAGTGGAATAGCTTAATGGTCGGTATGGGAACCATACCACCTAAACCAATGTAAGGGTATCCCCGTCCGAGAATTTGCTCTAACCACTGCTCATCTTCACCATAATGGAAAACTGGTAGCGGATGAAGACCTACCTTTTCCATGATTAGCTGGTTCTCCCAAGTCGCGGCAGGATCACCAATAACATCTAAGTTGGCATAAATATCAATTACATCCTGATGGTCTTTGATAAACTGGATATACTGTTGAATATCAATAGTCTTTCCTTGTGACCACGCAGAGTAAGCGCCACTATCTAAGAAGAGTTCAACTACTCGCTCTGACTTTTTCATTTGTGAAAAATTTACATTTATGAAAAATCTTCAATTATCACAGAATTCTATTCTTATAAGCATTCAATAACTCACTTGATTCTGAAATAGCAGTTTCTATAATGATCATTGCTTGCTCAAAAGCAGAATGCAGTTTTGAATTTATCTCATAAGCTTCCGGCTGATCTGATTCTATCTGTACCGTAAATTCAACGATTCCGTTATTAGTCTTCCTGCCTCGACGTTCAATTTTTTCTTTAAGGTCACGTAACATCTTAAAAGCAGAATTAGTTAGATCGAGAGAATATCCGGCTTGATGGTAGATTAGTTGATCTCTATTGATTTCATCAACCTCTTTCTCAATAGCCTCAATTCCTTCGGTCTTGGCTCTTTCAAGGAGTTTTTTGCAATCCTCATTTGTGATATTTTCAAGAAGTCCAGAACTGAATAAAAACTCTCGGATTTCGTCATCTACACTTTCCGTACAGACCTTGTATAGAATTGAAGGTGGTATTCTTAGGGCAATATCAGGATGTCCAAAGCAGTAATAGAAAACATTCATGTAAGAAGTTGCTGTTTTGGGGGATATTCTAAGCATTTCTGTTACGTAATCCACAAATGATTGATTGAGTTCTCTACAGGTTTTCTTAATCTTAACCAAGGTTTCACCCTGCTGATAGACAGTTAACTGACCAATTTTCGTTAGGTTGTCAAACTGGCTAGTAAGGTGTTTCAACTTTTCCTCTGGGGGCATTGCTTCTGCCTCAAAGAGTGTTATATCTTCCTGCGAAATGGCCTCATCATATAGTGCCTTTGCCGGATGTTTAGAAATAGTTTTTCCTCTCTCTGAGGGATTAATAAAATTTTCAATCACTGTTTCCATATCTACCTCCTATTTGGTTAATGTTATAATCGGCTTCTATATATTATACTTTTTTGAGGCTTTTTTTCGATTTCCTGTAAAATTGACGTTATATCATTGTCTGACAAGGCATTACATCATTCATTGCTGATTTCTGTTGATAATTTGTTAATAACTTAGAGAGATGTATTATATGCAATGATTAGATAACTCATTAATATATAATGAGTTGCTGGATTATTGTGAAATAACAGATTTTGGTAAGGGGATAGCACTTTAGAAGATTCAGATCGCTATGCTATCTTACGGACTTTGAATCTGATATTTATAAGACCTTCCTTTTGTGTTTCCAGCGTCTGTGAGACCAGAGCCAGTATTCAGGCTGAGCCCTTATCACTTCCTCCAGCATGGAGGCATACACTGTGGTGATCCGGTCAGGTTCCTCCTCACGGGGATGCTCGGTTATCATGCTG
>JAVEXI010000114.1:0-3145 GCA_034004165.1 Gudongella sp.
ATACATATTTTTTTATTTAGGGTTATAGTGTACAATTTTATTTCTTAGATTGCCTAAAGCGACAAGATCCCGGTAAATATCTCCATCAGTATTTATTCCTTTCTGGTTTTTATCATAGATAAGAAAAACTTGTCTAATTTTTTCGTGGAAACTCAAATTGTTACCCTGCCTCAATGACTCCATAACTTCTCTAGAATGATATTTATTTGCCAACAAATTTAACGTCAATGTCTCGTTGAAATAGCATTCTAAAGTTGTAGTGAAAAGAACGACTGATGAATGGACATGGAATGAATATATTCTATTCTCTTGTTGGGCTATTGTTAATAATCTATTAGCAGATTTAAAGATGTTTTGAGAGATACCTGTAAATCCAGATTGAACTGAGTGCTTTCTCAATACTTTTGGGATATAAGAGTTTTTCTTCAAGCTTGTTATTTTTTGTGTAAATATTTTTCAGGACGACTCAAAAAGAACGCTTCAAGGAGTCTGTGCAAAAAACATAAACTTTCAGCATTAGAATACTGATCAGATGCTATAAGAGACAAAATGGAGCCGGTAATTATTGAGGATGTAATTGAAGGCCTTTTTATGTATCTCAAAAATAAGCTCATCAACAAGCCTTAAAAAGACTTGTTTTATTCGCCAGACAAGAGGTGAGCAGTGTTCCCTTATCATCCTGATGAGCTTTTCTGCTCCGAAAACAGATATACAACTGGTAATGTTGTAACCAATAAACATATATACGACCTCGTGTAGGTATGGGTAAAACCACTTTGTTTCTTAAGGGTTCTATACATGTGTTTGGCAATCTGCTGCCGTTTCCGGTAATAATCGGGATTTTGGGTTATTCTTTTTGCGTTTTCTTTAAAGGTACCGGCAAATTTTCTCTTGGCAATATACTTCCTGTTATGTTTTCCCCTGGTCCATTTGGTACAGCTCTGGATGTATTATCAATGAATATTAATGCATCATAACACCTTTTAACATAAATAGTCGTTGTCACATAATTTGCGTAATTCCTCCCTGCAATCGCTCCAAGACTTCTTGCTTCAAATCTTTGGTTAATAAACTCATTCACGTAGTCAGGAAGAATATTACCTGTAAAAGGGATAATGAATCGTTCAATCCCCGTTTGTTTTAAGTACCAATCGAGGGTATTTTCTTTTGCATCTGTAACTTTGATTTCACATAAAACTTGTTTCCTCATTTCTCGGGAAAATTCGTATGCCTGAAAACTACCTTTACTGAACGAACTCCCAAACGCATAATACCTATCCCCAAATTCTTCTTTCAAATAATTACCAAACATCTTTGAATTCTGGTCAGTAAGTGGTTCAAGCTTAGAAATATGTCCATTATGTGCCCAAACTATAAATTTAGCATTGGGTTCTTCACCTAACATCAAATCCATTAAATTTGATGCCATATAGAAATCCCGCAGTTTTACAGATTCATTTCGTGTTTTAAAGGTATTAAGGCAAGCAACCGATAATGATTGTCCAATAACTTTAAGATCCAGAAATATGTTATTATACTCATCCCTCGATGAGCGTTGAGTATATAACCCTCCATTTATTACGAATTGACCAACAAATTCAGTAAATTTATTTTTACAACTATCCAAATTAATTCCAGTTCGCCAACCCATATCAATTTTCTCCACTATCTTGAAGAGAGAGTCCGTTTTGTTTGCACATAAAAGATCAACCTTCTCTAAATAATTTTTTATCTTATTAAAGTTCCCTCCAACGTAGTTAACCTGAAAATCAATGCCCACGATCTTTATCTTTTTATCATTTGTTACACTAGAATTATAGTCTCGCACCCATGAAATCATGTCAGAGAATTCCTGTGTATTTACATGTGGCCCCAAAGATCCCAGAATACTTTGAAAGTCTCCTTTCCCGGATTGTATGTAGTCGTTAACCTGATAACAACCAGCATAACTGGCCTCAATTGCTATAACTTTATATCCCATTTCCTTTACCAGAAATTCAATCATTCGGTGTTTCATTTGGAAAAACTCTTTTGTTCCGTGTGTTGCTTCCCCTAATCCAACAACCTGAACATTTTTTAGAATATCTTTCAATGGATTCAAATCGTCAAATCCAGTTTCCGCTTTTACACTTTTTAGCACTAAAGCGTTTCCTTTTATCCACTCAAGAGTTTTTGTTCTGGCTTCTTTTCTACGAATCCCTTCTTTTGCTGAGTAAAGGACGGAACTGGATAGCTCATACAATCCCTGGTTTCTTTTTTTCTGATTAACTATTCCATCCTCATCTATACCTTCTGTCTCAATTTGGGGATAAACTTCAAAATAGAATGTTCCATTAGTTGGAGCTATAAAAGAAACGAATTCAAAGCCATTTGAAAAATAAGTATAATGAGTGCTTATCTTTCCTCTATCTGGTCCCAGAACATCTATAGCTACATTAACGCTGGTCTCTTTAATTTCAAGATCAATACAACTGTTTTTAACCATTTTAAGAGAATATGAATGCCTCTCATCAATATGAAGTTGTTTTTCTATTTTCCCCCCAGGGACTAATACTTCGTTTATCCCTTGTACACGAATAAAAGAATTGGTTAAACTAAATAGTAAAAGACATACTAACATTTTAAATGTCATAGTCCCAAGATGTTTGAATCTGCTTTTATCCTTAAGATTTGTGCTGACGGAGGAATTGTATTGTAGGTGTCTTTTCATAGTGTAGATATTTGGATATGTACGTTTTAACTGGTTTGACCAAGTGTTAGGATTACGTGCAGTCTGTGGCTTTATGCATACTGTAGAACTGCTCCCCAAAATCCATGCTCCAACAAATGTGCTGTATGTGAAAAAGAAATTATCGTGCTGATCAGGTCCGCTTAAATCTCAAATAACACTGGTAAGTGCATAGAAAAAAGTCAGGTGCACGGATTTAGAGCAACGTGAGACTTCATGCCGGTCATTACATGCCACATGAAATCCTCTTTATTATACGGAGCTTTTTTTATTTTTATTTATCCTATCCAAAATAATCAGAAATAAAGAATAGTATCCCAGGAATGCTAAGGGATAATCTGGAACATATTTTATGGCTATCTGAGCAGAACCAACCATTACAGAAAAAAGAGTCAGGGAATAAAATAGTCTTTTATT
>JAVEXI010000043.1:0-14209 GCA_034004165.1 Gudongella sp.
ACAATTGACATGGTTCAGAAGAGATAATAGAATTAAATGGATAGATGTTGATAAATTTGATGAAAAAGCTGATTTAAATAGCTTTTTAATTGAAGATATTAGAAATAATATTTTTTATTAGGAGGATGAGAGATGAAACAGGGAATTAACTTGCAGGATCATTTTCTCAATACAGCACGAAGGGAAGGCATATTAATAACTGTATTTTTAGTAAACGGTTTTCAAATTAAGGGTTATGTGAAGGGATTTGACAGCTATATTCTAGTGCTGGATGCAGACGATAAACAGCAGATGATTTATAAGCATGCAATCTCCACCATAATACCAAATAAACTAATCTCACTTGAAAGGGACAGTCAATAGGAGAATTATATGAACGATATAACAAAGAATTATCTCTGCAACCACTTTGATCTCAGCGAATCAGTAGTTGATTTTGTTGAGGCAAGGGAGGCAGAAATACAGGATAAATTTAAAGAACTTGACGGTATTAGGCAGTTTAATCAGCTCAAGGTAATTGAAGCTATGCAGTTTAACAGGCTGAGTTCGACAGATTTCTATTGGACTACAGGCTATGGATATGGAGATATGGGAAGAGAAAAGGTAGAGAATATTTTTGCCCGCGTATTTGCCGGCGAGAGCGCTCTTGTCAGACCAGCCATAGCTTCGGGTACCCATGCTCTTAATTTGACGTTGTCGGGCATTCTGAGGCCTGGTGACCAACTTTTGTATGCAACGGGCAAGCCATATGATACACTGCAAAAGGTAATAGGAACTAAAGGTGGAATGGAGGGTTCACTAGCTGATTATGGTGTCACCTATAATGAAGTTCCACTTAAGAATAATCAAATTGACATTGAAAAATTGCTTGATGAAATAGTACCTGAGACAAAGATAATTGCCTTCCAAAGATCAACAGGATATAGCGATAGAAGAGCTCTTACTATTGCAGAGCTGAAGGAAGCAATTACTGCTGTAAAAGAGAAATTCCCAGATAAGATAACAATGGTAGACAACTGTTATGGTGAATTCCTAGAGGAGACTGAGCCATTAGAAGCTGGGGCAGACATCATAGCGGGATCTCTAATAAAGAACCCAGGAGGCGGGCTTGCACTCTCAGGAGGCTATATTGTTGGCAGAGAGGATTTGGTTGATATGGTGTCCAATCGTCTTACTGCACCAGGGCTAGGTCGAGACATGGGTTTAACCTTTGGAACCAGCAGAACCACAATGCAGGGACTGTTTCTGGCTCCGCATATTACCATGGAAGCAGTTAAAGGGGCATTATTGATGGGGAAGGTATATAAAAGCCTAGGATTTAATATTGTACCTGAACTGGACGATAAGAGAAGCGATATAATTCAGGGGATAGAACTGAAGACAGAGGAGAGGGTTGCAGAATTCTGTAAGGGAATACAGGCAGCTTCAACAGTAGACTCCTATGTTGTACCAGAAGCGTGGGACATGCCAGGGTATGCAGACAGAGTAATCATGGCCGCAGGAGGCTTTATAGAAGGTTCATCGATTGAACTTAGTGCTGATGGACCAATGAGAGAGCCGTTTTATGCATATTTCCAAGGTGGACTGACCTACGACCACTGTAAACTAGGAGTATTAAAATCTCTTAATAATTTATATGTAAAGAGCTTAATTAGCTTATAATTATATTTAGATAATGTAATATTATTATTAAGATTAATAAACAAATAGAAGAGCCAGTGTATCTCATTAGAGACTTACAGGCTCTTGTTTGTTTATATATCATTATAAAACTATTATTCTGTTGTTTCTATTATTCATTCTGTTTTCTGTCATTCTGAGCGTCAGCGAAGAATCTTATCCTTTGCATTTGACTACCAAAGATCCTTCGGTCGTAAACTCCCTCAGGATGACAGCTACATTTTTGTACTTTCATTGTCAATTGTCACTTGTCAATTCTTCTTTCCTATTCACTATTCACAATGGCCAGCAAAGCTAGCCCCTACTATTCACTATTCACTATTACTTATTCACTGCATCTAATATTTCCTATACAATCCCTTAACCTTACCCAAAATAACTACATCCCGAGAGTATATAGGCTCCATAAACTGGTTCTCAGGCTGCAGCCTAATTCTGTCTGGTTCCTTATAGAACCTTTTTACTGTAGCTTCTTCACCAAGAAGAGCAACGACAATATCTCCGTTTTGAGCTATTTTCTGCTCTTTGACCAGAACCAGGTCTCCATCCATTATCCCAGCATCGATCATACTTTCGCCCTGAACCTTTAGCATGAACACATCCTGACCTTCAACATCTTCAAGAGGAAGAGGGAAGGAGTCTTCAATATTCTCTACAGCAAGAATAGGCATACCAGCCGTAACTTTTCCGACAATTGGCACGTCTACGGTTTGTTTCTTTATCATTCCAAACTCAGATTCCAGCCCTACGACTTCAATAGCTCTGGGCTTAGATGGATCCTTCCTTATGTATCCCTTTTTTTCAAGAGTACTAAGATGAGCGTGAACAGAGGAAGGAGACTTAAGGTGTACTGCATTACAAATTTCTCTTACTGTGGGTGGGTACCCACGTCCTGATACTTCTCTTTTAATGTATAGTAGAATTTCAGTTTGTTTTTTGCTTAAATTTTCGTACATTTGAGCACCTCACTATCGGTATTAGAACATCTGTTTTGAAAATTATATCATAAAAATAAATCAAACACAAGTTCGATTTATTTTTAATAAACTATTGACATAGAACAATTGTTCGTGTATTATATAATTAATCGAACATACGTACAATGATAGGGGTGCTGATAATGAAAAGCAAAAGATATGTCATAGTCAACCAGACGAGGTTTTTTACTTTTATAACGCTTATTATAGCGGTTGTTTCTCTGCTGCTGTTTTCTCTGTGGAGCCTAAATGGTGTATACGGATCAGAGCTGGAGAAAAACGTTGAAGAGTATTCGGTCGTCAATGGAGACACCTTATGGGAAATAGCATTAAAATATGCACCCAGTCATTACGATGTAAGAAAGCTTGTCTACGAAATCAAGGACTATAATGGATTAGATTCAAGCATAATCCATGATGGAGACAAGCTCTTAATTCCACTTATAGCGGGCAGAGACTAATCATCTTTGCTTTTTTCTTTTTCTATTGGCCAGGGGATTTGACTTAACTGCTTCGCGCAGCCTGTCATCGTCAAGATGGGTGTATATCTGTGTAGTCGATACTGATTCATGCCCCAGAATCTCCTGTAAAGCCCTTATATCTACATTGCCATGCTTATACATTAGTGTAGCAGCAGTATGTCTTAGCTTATGAGTTGAATATATATCTGTATCCAAACCTGAAGCTTCAAAGTATTTGTCTATCATGTGCTGAATAGCCCGATTACTCATACGCTGTTTTCTCTTACTTAAGAACAGTGCCTTTTCACCAGGGGAGAGAGGACGTACCCTCAAATAATCTGAGATGGCTTCAACGCAGGCTTCATTTAAGAATATAGTTCTTTCTTTATTTCCTTTTCCAATGACCGTAAGATTATCATCACCGTTTATTTTGTCTATATTGATACTGGAAAGCTCAGAAAGACGTAATCCACAGTTTAAAAATAACATTATAATTGCATAATCTCTTGTTCTGTAGAGTTCATTATTGTTAGCTAACACTGTATTTAACAGGTTTTCAGCCTGCTCAAGTGTCAAATAGACAGGATGTCTGTCGTCTGTTTTAGGGAATTCAAGCTGCTCAGCAGGGTTTTTCTCAAGGAGATTTACTCGATGTACCAGATACTTAAAATAGGACCTAATTGAAGCGACTTTACGAGCTCGAGTGGAACTTGAATTAGAGCGCTTTTTATCAGTAAAAGACATGTACGCATGAAGATCCTGGATGTTGACTCTGGCTAATAAATCGACATCAACATCTTCAATAGATATTTCATCAAAGTCAGTTGAGTCATCAATAAGCTTATAGCGCATCTTAAGAAACCTAAAGAAAGTTCTCAGGTCAAAATAGTATTCTTTAACAGTATTAGGGGAGGTTCCCTTGATAGTTTCCATATAATCTAGATAATCATCCAATATTTGTGGGTTTTTCATGAAATTACCCCTTTTTTGTATAGTTTAGTCACAAAATAGTTATTTTGTGACTTATAATATTATACCATTTTCATAAATTTATTGCAATATTTATATAATTAGCTATAATGTACCTCTGTTTATGAGATCCCTCGACTTCGCTCGGGATGACAGCTACTGCATTGATACAGTCATACTGAACTTCAGCGAAGAATCTTATATTTTACATTTAAGTACCAAAGATCCTTCGGTCGTAAACTCCCTCAGGATGACAGAAAAAGCGAATTGAAAATTGACAGCTGACAGTTGACAAAAACACTTAGGTGATTGGCAAGTAATCGTTTTGAGGACATTACCTGGCCAAGCGGCCGTGATCGGTCCGAAAAAACGACTTACTTGCCAATACACCCATCCACTAATCTTCTTGCCATACTTTCCTATGCCTATTCATTTTTAAGGCCCTTAAAAACGATTCTGGAGCCTCGTTTTTTCAAGCAAAATATAAATATCAGAGCCTTTGCCAGTATCTGAGTCATTTACGCACAAAAGCCCTGATTTAAATATACTTAAATACTATTTGCCATTATTTTGAACCTAAAAGATTTTTTACTCTCTCAAGTCCATTTTCTATATTTTCCATTGAAGTTACATAAGAAAGTCTGACATATTTGTCGTCACCAAATGCTTTACCTGGAACTACTGCGACTTTACATTTTTCTAGAAGAAGTGTCGTAAAGTCTACTGAATCATTTATCTTCATTCCTTCGACTTCTTTCCCTATATATTGTGAATAATTTAACATAACATAAAATGCACCTTTTGGTTTCAAGCAACTCAATCCATTAATTCCATTTATAAGTTCTACCATTCTTAATCTTCTCTTATCAAATTCGTCTCTCATGGCAGCTATGCTTGATTGATCTCCTGACAGCCCCACAACGCTAGCGTATTGCGAAACTGAACTTGGATTTGATGTAGTATGACTCTGGACATTGGACATAACTTTTGTTATTTCCTGTTCTGCTGCAGCATATCCTATTCTCCATCCAGTCATTGCATATGCTTTTGACATACCATTAATTAAAATAGTAAGTCTCTTTATATCGTCACCAAGAGATGCGATGCTTACATGCTCCTCTCCATCGTATACAAGCTTCTCATATAATTCGTCAGAAATAATGAATACATTGTTCTTTACAGCCCAGTCAGCAATATCTTGAAGTTCTTCTTTGGTATAAACAGTTCCAGTAGGATTACTTGGGCTGTTCAAAATAACTGCTTTCGTTCTATTAGTTTTAAACTGATCTAAATCTGCTGAATTGAATTTAAACTCTTTCTCCTCAGTTGTCGGGATAATTACAGGAACACCACCAGCAATTCTTACTAAATCTGGATAACTTACCCAATAAGGTGTGCTGAAAATTACTTCGTCCTCTGGATTTAAGATAGCTAGAAGAGCATTGTAAATCGAATGCTTACCTCCATTTGATATGATGATATTTGAAGGTTTATACTCTAATCCATTTTCAACTTTAAGTTTTTTACAAATAGCTTCCTTAAGCTCTGGTGTTCCCGAAGCTGCAGTATATTTGGTAACACCTTTTCTAATTGCCTCAACACCTGCATCCTGAATGTTTTCTGGCGTATTAAAATCTGGTTCACCGACGCTGAAACTTATTACGTTTTCCCCTGCGGCTCTTAGAGCCGCTGCTTTTGCAGTAATTTCAAGAGTTACTGATGGCTCGATTGATAGTCCTTTTTTAGATAGATTAAACTCCATTTTCATTACCCTCCTAAAGTTTGATATTGTAAATGTCTTTCATAACACTTTTAATAATTGATAATGAGTCGTCAAAAGATGATTTATTCATTGATTTAATTGTATTAAAGTGTTCTCTTCCCTTATCTGTGATTCTATAAACTCTAATGGTACGCTTGGTTGGTTCTTCCCAATGCCCTGTTATATATCCTTCAGTTTCCATTTGATTTAGCAGTGGATATACCATTCCAGGGCTAGGAGTCCATTTTCCGCTTAATCTTCTACTGATTTCGTCTATTAATCTGTTGCCATAATAGCTCTTCGTATTCAAAAGATGTAGAATGTACAGTTTAACAAACGAAGTAGTGCTAATAGTTGTCGGAAACTGTCTTTGTCTTTCTCCCTTTATCATTTTGTTTTCTCCATAAAAGTAGGTATTAGATCAATATCGGTTACGATACTTCCTAGAATAGATTCATCACCATGAAAATCAGAGCCACCTGTTTCAATTAGTCCTTTTGATTTACATAGCTCAGAATAGTAAATTTGTTGCTCTTTTGTATGCTTTGTATGTCTGCATTCTATGCCCATTATACCTTTTTCTATGCAAAATGTCACCGTCTCTTTATGCTTTAACAGGCCTGGGTGAGCAAGTATTGAAATTCCTCCAACGGCGTGAATTAACTCTATTGTTTCTTCAACACTGAGCTTGTAACGATCTATAAATGCAGGTTTTCCCTTATCCAGGTATAAATCGAAGGCATTGGGGACATCCTTTGCATATCCATATTCAACTAGTTTTCTGGCAATGGTTGCCCTTCCTATAAAACCATTACTCCTTGCTTCATCTAAAATTTTCTGTTTTGGAACATCCAAACCGATTTCTATAAGCCTGTTGAGTATCTTTTCTCCTCTTTCCCATCTGGAAGACTTTAATTCTTCTAACTTAGAGATAAGACGACGGTCCTTATAATCTATAAAATACCCTAGTATATGCGCTTCGTCTTCATTGTATGCACAGCTAAATTCTATGCCTGGGACAATCAAAAAATCTTTATACTTATCACCATGAACAATTGCTCTAGCAATTCCATCTATGGTGTCATGGTCTGTTATTGCGATTCCATCTAGCTTTTTATTTACCGCTTTGTCTACCAATTGTTCTGGCGTAAATAGGCCATCAGAACAGTCTGTATGTGTGTGTAAATCGATATAGCGCAAAGTCTTTACCTCCCTGTCATATTATATGCAATTAACTATGTAAAAAACCTGCCTTTCGGCAGGTTTTAATTTCTATTTAGCGTATTCTGTTGCTCTCGTTTCACGAATTACGTTAACCTTAATTTGTCCAGGATAGTCAAGTTCATCTTCAATTCTCTTTACGATATCACGGGCAGTGTGAATAATCTGAGCCTCAGATACATCTTCAGGCTTAACCATAATCCTGATTTCTCTACCTGCCTGTATTGCAAATGATCTTTCAACACCTGGGAACGAGTTTGCAATCTCTTCAAGTTTTTCAAGTCTCTTAATATAAGCCTCAAGAGTTTCTCTCCTTGCTCCAGGCCTTGCAGCTGATATAGCATCTGCAGCCTGAACGAGTATTGCTTCAACTGTTTCAGGTTCAACATCTCCGTGATGCGCTTCCATTCCATGTAGTACTTCTTTAGATTCTTTATATCTCCTTGCAAGATCTACACCTATGGCAACGTGTGGACCTTCTATTTCGTGGTCAACGGCTTTGCCTAAGTCGTGCAATAAACCAGCTCTTCTGGCAATCTTAACATCAGCACCAATTTCAGCAGCCATAATTCCTGCCAACTGCGAAACTTCTACTGAATGTTTAAGAACATTCTGACCATAGCTTGTTCTATATCGCAGCCTTCCAAGAAGTTTGATTATCTCAGGGTGAAGTCCGTGAACAGCAGCATCAAAAGCTGCCTGCTCTCCTGCTTCCCTAATGGTGTTTTCTACCTCTTTACGGGCTTTCTCAACCATTTCTTCAATCCTTGCAGGATGTATTCTTCCATCGACAATTAATTTTTCTAAAGCTATTCTGGCGACTTCTCTCCTAATCGGATCAAAACCTGATAGAACTACAGCCTCCGGAGTATCGTCTATTATTAGGTCGATACCAGTCAGCGTTTCCAGCGTTCTGATGTTTCTTCCCTCTCTACCGATGATTCTACCTTTCATTTCATCGTTTGGCAGCGCTACTACCGTCACAGTTGTTTCAGCGACGTGATCGGCTGCTACTCTCTGAATAGTGGTTGAAATAATCTCTCTGGCCTTTTTATCAGCTTCTTCTTTTGCTTTAGCTTCCATATCTTTAATCATGATTGCAGATTCAACGACGATTTCTTTTCTGGTTTTCTCCAGCAAAATGTCTTTTGCATCATCAGAAGATAGTCCTGATAGTCTTTCAAGTTCCTGTGTTTGTTTCTCATAGAGAACATTTACAGATTCTTCTTTCTCTTCCAGAGTTTTTAATTTCTTTGAGAGGTTCTCTTCCTTCTTTTCAATAGACTCATTTCTTCGGTCTATGGCTTCCTCTTTGTTTTGTACGCGCCTTTCAAGCTTCTGTACTTCGTTTCTTCTCTCTCTGATTTCTCTGTCGATTTCAGTTCGAGATCTGTGAATCTCTTCTTTGGCTTCTAAAAGAAGCTCTTTCTTTCGAGCTTCGCCATCTTTAACAGCATCTTCAGTAATCTTTTTTGCTAACTCTTCAGCATTATTTATTTTCCCTTCACCGATGTATCTTCTAATTAAATAACCGATGACTAATCCAATAATTAGGCTAAGAATTGCATAAATTAGCTTTTCAATAGGAAACACCTCCAGTTTATTAAATTTTCAAGTTCCATATTGCAATTATACCTAATCTCATTGACCATTTTAGTATTGCAACGGTCTGTTAAGCCGAAAAATCGTAAGATGTTACGGCGAATTCCCTTCTATGGGATTGCGAAATATCGTATATTCTATATGGTTAAACATAACTTAATTCTATTACTTTTGGAGATTTCTGTCAAGGCTATTGCTCTCCTATAAAAGTTGCGACGCTTGAATTTCCAACGTATTCAATTCGATACGTACTCTTCGACAACGCTGCCAGGTGATTGTTGTGAGTAACCATTATAATTTGTCTGTTGAAAATTTCTGATGTTTGCTTAAGGAAATCTCCTACGTTATGTATATATTCTTCGCTAACGTGTTTTGCTGGCTCATCAAGAATCAAAGGGCCTGCAATTAAAGGTTTATGAGTCTGTAAAAATGATATTCTAAGTGCCAGAGAGACGATATCAACAATGCCTCCGCCACGGGATTGCTCAGGTTTTGTCTTAATAAAGAAGTCATTTGCATTACTAATTACGTAGAATTCTGCACTTGCTTTGTTTCGCAGTTCTTCCAGTTCAATTTGAAATTCTATGGAAGCATCAAAAATATATTGCAGGCACTTCGAAACTAAAGATTCAATCTGGTTTTTTGCCTGGTTGCGCGCAAATTCGGAAGTCATTTGAAATAGTGTCATGACTCCCTCTAGGGTTTCTAATTCATCGTCTATAGATTTGAGCTTGTCACGATAGGACGCTTGCATGGTAAGCAAGTGTTCTCTCTTCCCTTGTTGTCTTTCTATTGACAGCTTAAGTGTATTCGACCTTTCTTTTAATTCTTTAAGATCTGACAAAATAATCACCTACTTGCCTAAAAGATCTTTCGGTAGCAATTCATTAGCCTTCTTTAACAACTCATCGATTTTCTCTTTTAGAACTTCTATCTCTTTGTCGAGGTTTTCTGGCTTAACTCCTAATTCGGACAGTTCACTTATAATTTGTTCTTCTTGTTTCTTTAACTGTTCAAGCCTGGCTTCTGCCTTGTATTTAAGTGTCTTTGCCTTCTCCAATCCTTCTTTAAGCTCATTTAATTCCTTTTCATAATCCATTGTTAATGACCTCCCAGATGGTTATTTATAAGCTGCTCAATAGTAGAATTACTTATATCACTATAACAATAAGGACATTTTCCAATTTCCATGAGAAGCTCTGCATATTTGTTTAAAATCTTTTCATGGGAGATTGTAATATTCTCAACTTCTTTATCAAGCTTTGTATTTTCTTCTGTTAGGGTATACAGTGAACTGTTAAGCTTTCTTAGTTTGTCATACTTATTTATATATTCACCGATTTTTGCTATGTCGCCCGATGTGGAAACAGCATCATCAATTCTATTCATAAATTCCTGCCCAATCTGAATACTATTACTGTTCCGCTTATACTCATCATTAAGTCTTTGAAGGTGAATGTAATTCTTAGTTACCTGTTCAAGCTGATATACAGTATCAATACCCTCTTCTGTTCCTTTTAACTTTAATAAAGTTTCACTCAATTTATCTGATTCTGTTATTACATCAATATAGTCTTTGTTGATTTTAGTCAGTCTATTTATTTGTAAATTTAACTGTTCTGATTGACTAATATCATTTGTCACTACATCGATACTTTCGAGTCTTTCAAGGGTAGCTATGGTCAATTTCTTATCATCAGAAATTTCCCTAATATTTCCTTGCTTTGCTGAAAGATTTCTAAAATTCGTAAGATGGTTCTTTAGTATTTCTGTATTTAACTCCAAGTCGTCAATTCCATTTAGTTTCGTTAATGTATTTTTTTGTATTAAAATTTCATCAGAAAGCTTTGAAAAGCTCATAGAAAGTTTAATTAATTTCTCTTTTAGGAGTTCCTGTGATTCAATTTCAGAAATAATCAATGATACTTTCTCATTTCTTTCAACTAAATCGTCTAAATAGTCATATTCCGCTATTTCCTTTTCTAAATCTGCTAATTGTTCTCCAGTGTCTTTCCTTATGAGGTTTAGATTTCTTGTATCCCTTAATACTTCTCTCAAAGCATCATCTAAAAGATTGACACCTACAAGACGACCTATTGCATTAGCTCTGGTTGCTGTTTTTTCTGAAAGAAGAAAAGGACCTTCAAGCTGCTCACCCAGATTAATAGCAGCATCGGATTCTGAATCAAGACTAATTTTCGATATTCCAGTTGCAGCTTGAATCTCTTCTGGTACACCAGATCCAATACCTTCGAGTCTCAGTTCTTCTCCGTAAGAGTCAATTAACAAATAACCATTTTTACTTCTTGTCCTATATCTTTGAATCAAAGTACCATCACTGAATTCAACAGTGACACTGCAATCTTTTTCGCCTTCTCTTATAAAGAAATCACCAGATGGTTCATTATACAGAGCCCACTTAAGAGCTCTTATTACAGCTGTCTTACCAGAATCAGAAGGTCCAACAATAACATTTAGGCCCTGTTCAAGATTAAATTCTGTGTTTTTATGAGATTGAAAGTTTTCTAGTTCAACTTTTTTAATATATTTCATTATAACCATCCACCTAAATATTTTTCATCTGAACTGCCGCTATTCTCCTAAGAGCTTCTTCTCTTACAGACTTAGGTACTTTCTCAGTCAGTGCTACTTCTGTTATTAGATCGTTTATATCTATTTTTTCAAAATCCAAAGCGGCATCTATTGTCTGTTTAAATTCATAAATCCTCTCACTTCTAAAAACACCATTTTCCAGGACTGTTCTATCAAGGACTTCTTCACCAGGCTTTGCACTTTTGAGGTAAATATCTTCCACTTGTATTTCTTCAGACAGGTCGAGCATAACAACCTTTGGTCTTCTCTCCATTTCTCTGATGCTGTTGGTGACTCGCACCAAACTTCCAGGATTTATAAAGTATTTACCATCCCTTATGACAGTATCAAAGCCAGCGTGGTAGTGTCCGCAAAGCGTTATATTTGCTTTTGTTTCTATTACATCATCTATAAGAGTATACGGGATTCCCTTGATAAATGGTTTATCTAAAAGCATCCCATGAACTATATTTATAGCATAGGAAGCTCTTTTGTCTACCTCTTTCAATATGTAGTTATCAGGTGATAAGTCTATGTCATAGGAATAAGGAACTCCTGTCAGTTGCACAGTCATATCATCCTTTGTTACAAGTATGGGTGAATCTTTGTCTACAACATTTAAAAAGTCAAAGCTCCTCAACAGTCCAAGCATAGTCCTGTCGAGGGTATCAGGGTTGTGCCCAAATATATCGTGATTTCCACTGACGATATATATAGGCTTTGTAATTGTCTTCAATATATGGGCAAACCTGGAAACGACAGAAATTGAACTGTCAGGACGGTCAAAGAGATCTCCGCCATGTATAACAAAATCAATATCTCTTTTATCGATAATTTCTGCAATTTCCTGAAACTTCTGTTCCATCGTCTCGATAAATACGTCTTTTCTGTTTCGTGGGTTTGAACCCCTTATATGTGTATCTGTAAAGTATAGAAACTTCATGTTACCACTCCTATGAAAAAACCTCCATTTCAGGAGGCTTTTATTCTATGACTCGGTTTCTGCTTGATCCTCTTCCCCTTCTACAAGGCCAAATTTTGCTCGTACTAATTTATCGATTTCATCATACATTGCAGGGTTGTCCCTTATGAAATCTTTGGCATTTTCTCGTCCCTGTCCTAATCTTTCATCCTTATAACTATACCAGGAACCCGACTTTTGAATCAAGCCTGCTGCTACTCCTGTATCAAGGAGGCTACCCTCTCTGGATATTCCCAGACCATACATTATATCAAATTCGGCTTGTTTGAATGGAGGCGCAACTTTGTTTTTTACGACTTTTACTCTAGTTCTATTACCAACAACTTCGTCGCCTTGTTTAATAGAATCAATTCTCCTTACATCAAGTCTTACACTGGCATAGAACTTAAGAGCTCTACCACCAGAAGTGGTCTCAGGATTTCCAAACATTATTCCAACTTTTTCTCTAAGTTGATTTATAAATATACAAGTAGTATTTGATTTATTAATAGCACCTGCCAGTTTTCTAAGTGCCTGTGACATAAGTCTAGCTTGGAGGCCGACGTGGGCATCACCCATATCTCCTTCAATTTCTGCTCTTGGTACCAGCGCAGCTACAGAGTCAATGACAACGACGTCTATAGCGCCACTCCTAACAAGTGCTTCAGTAATTTCAAGAGCTTGTTCTCCTGTATCTGGCTGCGAAATAATTAGTTCTTCAATATTGACGCCAAGCCTTTTAGCATAAGATGGATCCAATGCATGCTCTGCGTCAATAAAGGCAGCTATTCCACCATTTTTTTGAGCTTCGGCAATAACGTGGAGTGCAATTGTTGTCTTACCTGATGATTCTGGTCCGTAAATCTCAATTATTCTTCCCCTTGGAACACCTCCTATACCAAGTGCTATGTCTAGTTCTAGGGAACCTGTTGATATAAATTCCATACTCATATGGGTTCCTTCCCCATACTTCATAATTGAGCCTTTTCCAAACTGCTTTTCAATTTGACTAAGTGCAAGGTCCAGAGCTTTTTTTCTATCGTTGATGTCCGCCATAATATTTCCAGTTAAACTGGATTCACCCCTTTCAGTTATCGAACATTAGTTCTATATTCTCATGTTACACTATCAACATTACTCTGTCAATGTATAATTCAAAAATTTATAAAGTTCAGAAAGTGCCAGATTAGTTGCTCTCTCTTGAACGGTATTCCTATCTCCAGTAAAAACTCTCTCTAAGGTTAAATGCCTATCCCTATCCATTATGCAAATATACACTAGGCCAGCTTTCTTGCCCTCTCCTGCTGTTGGGCCTGCAAAACCTGTAGTAGAGACAGCTATATCATAACCACCTTTTGATAATATCCCTTTAGCCATTTCATAAGCAATTTCGCTACTTACAGCCCCATAATTTTTGAGTGAATCCTCACTTACATAAAGCTCATTCACCTTTGAGTTGTTAGAATAGGCTACAACTCCTAGACAAAACGCTTGAGATGCTCCTGCTACTCTGGTGATTCTCCTGGCAATCTCTCCTCCTGTACATGATTCTGCAACTGCAATTTTATAGTTTTTTTCATTTAGCTTCTCGAGAACTGCTTCTTCAATTGAGATGTTATCAAAACCGTATATATAATCTCCTAATTCAGCTTTTAATTTCTCAATTATAAACTCAAGGCTTTTGTTTAAATAATTTTCATCCATACCTTTGCCTATTATTTTAATTTCAACACTCCCTAAGCTTGCGTATGTGTTTACTGTAAAACCCTGATAATTGAGATCAATTTTTCTTAGAGTATCTTCAAGCTGAGATTCTCCAACCCCAATGGTATTCACAGATTTAATTACAATATGAAAATCTCCCTTTAGGAGCTCAGTGACGTATTGATCAAACATTGGCTTCAGTTCCCGAGGTGGCCCAGGCAATAATACGATAATCTTACCCTCATGTCTAATAAAAATTCCTGGTGCTGTTCCATAATCA
>JAVEXI010000044.1:0-13987 GCA_034004165.1 Gudongella sp.
TTTCCTTATAGTGCACACCTTTTCGGGTTATATCTAAAGAGAGTTATGCCTGAACTTCCGTGGGTTTGCGACTTCAGGGATGAATGGAAAAACAACCCTTATCATCTGGACAGTTTTTCCAGAAGGTTGAAACTGAAACTGGAAAAGAAAAAAGAACATGAAGTTACATCTGAGTGTAATTATTTTATTACAAATACACCGCTGATGCTTGAAGGATTTCTTGCTGACAATCAGAAGCTAAAGGATAAATCCACATTTATTCCTAATGGATATGACGAAGATGATTTCGCAGAAGTAACCGATGAAAGAGACGGCGGCGACAGATTTGTAATAACGTATACTGGCTCTTTGTATGGCAGAAGAAACCTGGATGAATTTTTGGAAGGGTTCAAACTTGCTTCAGACAGAGGGGATATTGATCCAAAGCGGGTTGCGATCAGGATAGTTGGGAACATCTATGAAAAAGCAATAACTGCTTATTCTGAGAAGTATGGGCTGGAGGGGATTATAAGTTCCTACGGTTACATGCCACACAAAGAAAGCATCCAAATGTTGTTTAATTCGGATGCTATACTGCTGGTAATTGGAAAGGGAAAAGGATCCAGAAATTTCTACACTGGAAAGATATTTGAATACATAAGGGCCAATAGGCCAATTCTAGCTATCGTGCCTGAAGACGGAGTTGCTGCAGATGTAATAAGAGAAACTGGCACAGGCATAGTGGTTGATCCAGATGATAACATTGGAACTGCTGATGCAATTGCAAAATTGTATAAATCCTGGGAAGAGGGAGAAATGCTTCACAATCCCGACTGGGACAACATAAAAAAATACAGTAGAGAAACACAGACAATGAAACTGTCTGAGATTTTTACTATTGCAATAAATAAGAGTAGCAGAGGAGAGTCAAACAATGAAACGAAAATTTAACTGGGTAGATGCACTGGTGCTAATTTTGATATTGGCTGCAGTTGCAGTTTTCTTTGGAAGGCACAAGCTTACAGCCACTGTAGCTCCTTCAAACAGAAAAAATATAATGTTCGTAGTTGAAGCCAAGGAAGTTGGCAAAGACCTCGTAACAGAATTGCATGAAGGAGACAGGATATATTCTCAGTACAGACTGCAGAATGCGCATATAACTTCACTTAAAAGCAAACCTACTGTAAAGAGCTTTGTAACAAGCGAAGGAGTTATTTCGACTTACGAGGATCATGAGGAGATAATAATTGAGGCAGTAATAGAGGCAGAGGTAGCATTCAGTGGTCCCTATCACGATCTGGGTGGACAGGAGATAAAGGCGGGTATTCCGTTCATACTTAAGACTACTGATGTCGAGTTGTATTCTGACATCAAACACGTGGAGGGAAGACCATGAAGCTGATAAGTAAAGATGGAAAAGTATTCAATAAAATAAATATCCTAGACCTATTGTTTGTTGCTATCCTCTTGTTTTTAGTGTTTTTATCAGCTATAAAGATGATGGGCAAGGATTTTGATGACATAAGTATGAACTCAGAAATAAGGAATATTGAAATAAAATTTCTGGTAGAAGGAGAAAAAGGTTATTTGGACTCAATCAAACCAGGAGACAGACTGGGAGAAACTAAGCAATACTTAAATGCTTATGTAGATAGTGTATATATTGAAGAAGTTGAAGCTGTGAATGCTGATTCCATGGGGAATGCTGTTATCTCGACAGACCCTCTAATAGAAAGAGCTGTAGTAATAGTCACAGCTACACTTCCCTATGAAAATCTTAGCTATAAACTGGGGAAACAGGAGATAAGACAGGGTAAGATAATATTTTTAGAATCAGATTTCTACAGATACCATGCACAAATAGAAAGCGTTAAGGTAGTTGATTGATATGGATTTAAAAAATAGCATCCAGGAAAGCTTAATTTACAGATTTTTTAAGTGGCTGGGTTATATCGCTTCAAACAGCAAGATTTTTAACGTGAGCTTTAGCCAGGAAAAGAAACTGAAAGTGGGAGCATATAAAACCTGGATTGATAGCAGCTTAACTTATCGGATATCAGAGAAAACAGACGCTATTTTCCAAAGTATAGAACGAAGGGTTCACAATGGAATAAAAGAAAGCAGATATTTTGGCTGGGTTGTAAGTGATTCTTCAGCAAATAAAACTGTAGGGCTTACGTCGACAAGTATCATAAAAAAGCTCATATTGCGACTGTCGCAGTGGATAAGCTTTAATGACATTTTGGCAATATCAGTTGGGTATTATTTCGCCATAGATTACGTTGTAAGGAAGCTGCCTGTAATATCCGCATTAGGCTCAGTATGGGACGAACTATATCTACTGATGATATTTGCTTATATTATTCTAAGGAGAATAAGAAGCGCAGGCACTATTGGATTTAATAGAACTCCTATGGATCTTCCTGTCGTTACATATTTCTTACTTGGGATATGTCATGTGTACATTAGATCATTGGACTTGGGAGTTGCCATAGAAGGTTTTAGAGCAGTATTTCAGCACATACTCTGGTATTTTGCAGCAACTCAGTTAATAAGAGATGAGGATACTGCCGAAAAGGTAGTTGATGGTGCAATAGTTTTAGGTTTTCTACTGGGACTCCATGCCATTTACCAATACGTAATGAAAGTACCAATGCCTGGGAACTGGGTTGATACTGGAGAGAACATCTCGACGAGAGCATTTTCGATTATCGGAAGTCCAAATATATTGGGCGTAATATTTGTTCTTTTGATTTACTTTGCTTTTTCAAAGGCATTGAGTACAAAAAAGACTTTTAGCAGGCTTTATTATGTAGCTGCAGGGGGTGCTATGGTCATGGGTCTCCTTTTAACCATGTCCAGAGGTGCCTGGCTTGCATTTGCATTTGCACTCGCAATATTTACCATAGCTTTGGTACCAAGGCTCATATTGCCGCTGACAGGGCTGGGTACAGTATTTGTGCTGTTTGGAGGCGCTTTAAGCGAGAGGCTTCTTTATATGATGTCTCCCGTATACCTTATGAAATCAGCAGCTGGTGGCAGGCTTTACAGATGGGATATAGGGCTTGAATTATGGAAGAAAAACAAGTTCTTCGGTGTCGGTTTAGGTCGTTTTGGGGGCGCTGTTGCAATTAACAACCAGCTTGCTCCATTCTATTTGGACAATTACTACCTGAAGACTTTGGTTGAAATGGGAATTTTTGGAGTAGCAGGACTTGTATATATCATAATATGCTTTGTAGTATCATCCATAAGGGAAATATCAAGGCAGACGACTATAAAAGGCAGAATAATGACCATAGGTCTGTTTACCGGAGCATCTGGCGTTCTCGCACAAAACTTTGTCGAGAATATCTTTGAGGTGCCTGGTATGGTAGTTTTCTTCTGGCTTACAGTTGCGTTGATTAGCGCGTATGGTAGAAAATCTTCAGGGGAGGAGAATTCAATTTGAAGGTTCTTCATTTAATAAGTGGTGGAGATACAGGTGGTGCGAAAACTCATATTATTTCTCTATTAAAGGGTTTAAATGAGAGGATTGACGCACGAATAATCTGCTTTATTGAAGATTCATTTTATGAAGACGTTCTTCAGGCTGGTATACCCATTAAGGTATTCAAACAGAAGAGCAGATCTGACTTGTCCGTAATTAACAGGCTTGTAGAAGAAATAAACAGTACTGGTTATGACATCATCCACTGCCATGGAGCAAGGGCGAACTTTATCGCACAATTCTTAAAAGGCAGGATTAAAAAGCCTTTTTTGACCACCATGCACAGCGATTACAAACTTGATTTTAAAGATAATTTTTATAAGAGACTGGTATATACTACTCTGAACACCATCGCTCTGAGGCGATTTGACAACTATATTGTAGTTACTGACGCCTTTAGAAATATGATGATGGAAAGAGGTTTTCATGAGGATAGGATATTTGTCTGCCCTAATGGCATCGACATGTCGTATCCTGAGAATTTTAAGAATAGGGAAGATTACCTGAAAGCGCTTGGAGTAGAAGATGTAAGTAAACCCGTAGCTGGTATTTTAGCAAGGCTTGAAGCCATTAAAGACCATAGGACATTTATAAATGCAGCTAAGGAAGCCCTGAAAAGGAAGGATATGACATTTATCATTGGCGGTGGTGGGGCGGAAGAGCTCAGTCTGAAAGCTTATGTAAACGAACTTGGGCTTGAAGACAACATAAAGTTTGCAGGATTTGTCGAAGACCCATATTCGTTTTTTAATGCGGTGGACATAAACGTTCTAACGTCCATAAGCGAGGGATTTCCATATGTAATACTCGAAGGCGCAAGAATGAAGAAGCCAGTTGTAACTACTCAGGTTGGAGGTATAGATACTCTCGTAAAAGACGGTGTAAATGGCTATCTTACGGAGTCTGGTGACTGGAAGACAATAGGTGAAAGAATTGCTGATCTGGCATCTGACAGTAAAATAGCAAAACAGCTTGGTGAGAGGCTATATGAAGATGCATCATTGAGATTTTCTTATGATGCAATGGCTGAAACGCATGTTGAAATATATAATAGGATACTTGTAAAAAGTCCTAAGGTTGTAATGTCTGGATATTTCGGGTTTGATAACAGCGGAGACGACGCTATCCTGAAAGCAATCGTAAAAGATCTCAGGTCAAAAGATCCTTACATAAGTATCAAAGTATTATCTAAAGACCCTGAAAAAACTAGAGAATTATGCCCTGTGTTTTCGGCAAACAGATTCAGCGTCAAAGAGGTACTATCCTCTGTCAGGGAAGCTGATATTCTTATAAGTGGTGGTGGTAGTCTGTTGCAGGATGTCACATCGACAAGATCTCTTTTGTACTATCTTACACTTATGACAGTTGCACATATAATGAAAAAGAAGGTAATTGTGTACGCCAATGGAATAGGACCAATTCAAAAGAAGATAAATAGAATTCTTACAAGATGGGTGCTCAACAGAACAGATGTGATAACTCTGAGAGATAACAGCTCCTATGAGTACATAAAAGAAATTGGAGTAAAAAACTCTAATGTATACGTAACTGCAGACCCGGTGTTTACACTTGAAGTGGCAAATGGCGAAAGAGTGAACGAAATATACGCTACAGAAGGTATAAAAAGTGAAGATCCGATTATTGGTATATCAGTTAGAAACTGGAAGAATGAAGAGAACATAGTAAAATCTATAGCAACTTCAATTAAGAATATCAGTGAAAAGACAGGTGCACAAATTTTGCTGATTCCAATGCACTATCCAGAGGATCTGGGTATAAGCAAAGAGATAAGGGAACTTTCCAATACAGAAAAATGCAACGTTTTGGAAGGTAAATATTCTGTCGAAGAAATCATGGGAATCATAAGTACTTTTGAGATAATGGCAGCAATGAGGCTGCATTCGTTAATATACGCAGCAACACAGGAAATTCCAAGTATAGGAATAGTATACGACCCCAAAGTTGAGGGTTTTTTACGTGAGATTGGCTCTGAATATTCAGTAGATGCAGATACAATCAATGAAGTAGATTTTACTGCACTACTGACAGAAGTATGGGATAATAGGGTGGAAATCAAAGATTCAATTGCAAAACACAAAAAAAGACTTACAGAACTAGCTTATGAAAACGTAGACCAGGTTTTTAAGCTTTTGGGAAGGTGATAAGGTGAACAGAGTAGATATAATGGGTGTCCGAATACTGAATACTACCTTATCCGAAATTGTGGAAAACCTGCAAAATGACATAGAATCCAATAATAAGTCAAGTGTGTTCACGCCGAATACTGAAATAGTGATGATTGCTCAGAAAAACAGTGAACTTATTGATGAAATCAACAAAGGCACATACGTAATACCAGATGGAATAGGTCTCATTTATGGTGCTAAGATGCGTGGAATTAAGCTCCAAGAGAGAGTAACGGGTTATGATACATCTATCAGTCTATTAAAGCTCGCAGATGAAAAACAGCTCAGCCTATACCTTTTAGGAGGGCAGGATGGAGTAGCCGAAGAAGCTGCCAAGAGAATAAATCAAGAATACAAAGGCATAAGAATTTCAGGATTTCATCATGGATATTTTAAAGGCACGCATACTGGAAATGACGGAACTGAAGAAGAAAATGCAATTATTGAGGATATTAACAAATCAAATACTGATATATTATTTGTAGGCTTTGGGTTTCCAAAGCAAGAAAAGTGGATTAACAGTCATATTGACAAGCTGAACGTAAAGGTAGCCATTGGCAATGGCGGAGTCATAGATGTTTTAGCAGGTAGGGTAAAACGAGCACCAGATATATTTATAAAACTTGGGCTGGAGTGGTTTTACCGCTTAGTTTCCAGTCCGTCACGAATAAAAAGACAGATAGTATTGCCACTGTTTTTAATCAGGGTATTGTTTAATAAAGATTCTATAAAAAAATTATAGCAGGAGGATGATTATATGAGTTTAGAGCAGAGGACCATTGACACAATAAGGATGTTATCAGCAGAAGCCATTGAAAAGGCAAAATCAGGACACCCTGGTATGCCATTAGGAGCTGCTCCTATGGCCTATGCGTTGTGGGCTAAAGTTATGTCACATAATGGAAAGAGTCCGGACTGGATTAACAGAGATAGGTTTGTACTTTCTGCAGGGCATGGCTCCATGTTGCTGTATTCAATGCTGCACCTGTTTGATTATGGTTTGGAAATAGAGGATATAAAGGAATTCAGACAGCTTGACAGTAAGACTCCGGGACATCCAGAGTACAGGCATACAAAGGGTGTAGAAATGACCACAGGTCCTTTAGGACAAGGTATATCCACTGCTGTTGGTATGGCAATGGCTGAGGCTCACCTTAGTGCCCATTTTAACACAGAGGATATCGATATCATCAATCATTACACGTATGTAATAGCTGGCGATGGCGACCTTATGGAGGGAATTAGCAACGAGGCTTCCTCACTGGCAGGTACTCTTGGACTGGGCAAGCTTATAGTGTTATACGATTCCAACTCGATATCAATAGAGGGAAGCACTGACTTAGCATTCACAGAGAGCGTAATAGACAGATATAAGGCTCTTGGCTGGGACACACAATACGTTGCTGATGGCACGGATATAGAGGCTATAGAAGCTGCAATTAAAACTGCTCAGACGGAAAAATTCAAACCTTCTTTAATAGAAGTTCGTACAAATATTGGATACGGAACTGAGAAACAGGACTCAGCTTCAGCACACGGAGAGCCACTTGGAGCTCATAATCTAGAAGTGCTTAAGAAGAACTTAAATTGGAGCGACGAGCCGTTTGTGGTACCAGAAGATGTAAGGGAACACATGGATGTAATTGCAGACGAGCTTTCTGATAAAGAAAGAGAATGGAACATTGTATTTGAGAATTACAGTGGAAAATATCCTGACAAAGCTAAAGAGTTAATTTCATGGTTTGCAAAGGAGATTCCTGGAGAATTCCTTGAGTCTGACGAATTTTGGAACTTCGAAAAGGATATATCTACCAGAGAAGCTTCGGGGGTTCTAATAAACAGATTGGCTGAAAAAGTTCCAAATCTGTTTGGAGGGTCAGCTGACCTTTCTCCTTCAAATAAAACGACAATTAAAAGCGGAGGAGAATTCTCGAAAATTGATTATTCGGGGAGAAACATCCACTTCGGTGTAAGAGAACACGGTATGGGAGCAATGCTCAACGGACTGGCTTTACATGGTGGAATCAGACCTTTTGGAGGCACGTTCTTTATATTTACTGACTACATGAAACCAGCTATGAGGATGTCTTCGATTATGGGACTTCCTGTTACCTATGTGTTGACTCACGACAGTATTGGCGTAGGAGAAGACGGTCCTACCCACCAGCCAGTAGAACAAATGGCAGTGTTCAGAGCTCAGCCCGATTTTGTGACATTCAGACCAGCAGATGCAAGGGAGACAGCTGCTGGATGGTATCTTGCCATGAAATCAGAGAACAAACCGGTAGGTCTGGTGCTTTCAAGACAAAATCTTCCGCTATTGGACGGCACAGGTAAAGATGCTTTAAAAGGCGGTTATATACTCGTAAAGGAAAAAGCAGAGCTGAAACTAATTTTGATTGCGACAGGTTCAGAGGTTCAGCTTGCTGTTAAAGCTGCGGAAGTTCTGGAGCAAGATGGAATAGGAACCAGAGTAGTCAGCCTGCCAAGCTGGGAGATCTTTGAAAATCAGAGCAAAGAATACAAAATGGCTGTCCTACCTGAAAACATTAGGGCAAGAGTAGCTATTGAAGCAGCTTCGTCTATGGGATGGCATAAATACATTGGAATGGATGGAGCTACAGTAACTATGGATACCTTTGGCAGCTCTGCACCTGGAAATAAACTGTTTGAAAAATATGGTTTCACAGTTGAAAATATAGTTGAAACTGCTAAAAAACTATTTTAACCTTAAAGGGCCTGTTTTAGGCCCTTTAATTAAATATATGTTCAAAAAGAATTGCTATATATTATTTAACATGGTAAAATAAGAATTACCAGTATTAAAACAAAGGAGGAATAATTATGAAAAACAGACGTTTAGTAATGATTCCTGGACCAACGCCTGTCGTCAGGTCAATACAGGACCAAATGGGCAGAGAAACGGTAGCTTTTGGCGATCCAGGTTTTGTAAATGATTTCAAGGAACTGCTTGCAGATTTAAAAGATCTTTGGAAAGCTTCAGGTGAAGTATTCGTCGTTGCAGGAACTGGGACGATGGCTATGGAAATGGCTATAGCTAATACATTAAAAGCTGGAGACAATCTGTTAATAGTCTCACATGGTTTCTTCGGAGACAGATTTATTGAATTGGCTGAAAGAAAAGGAATAAAAGCTGATGTAATAAAATCTGAATGGGGGAAAATAGTACCGGTTGAAGAAATAGAGAAGAAACTAGGCGAGAAGAAGTATCATGCAGTAACTGTTACTCATGTAGATACTTCAACAGGAGTAAGTGCACCGGTCGATGAAATCGGTCAAATGATGAAAAAGTTTCCTGAGACACTGTACATTGTAGATGGGGTTTGCGCAAGTGCAGGTGAGCGTGAATATGTTGACGAAATGAACATAGACGTACTTCTTACAGGATCACAGAAAGCCTTCGGAGTTGCTCCAGGACTGGAAATGCTCTGGGCAAGCCAAAAAGCAATCGAAAGAAGAAAAGAAATCGGAACGATACCTGAGTATTATGTTGACTTTGAAAAGTGGCTACCAGTAATGCACGATACTTCAAAATACTATGCTACTCCTGCTGTAAACATGGTATGGGCACTTAAAGAATCTGTCAGGATAATTAAAGAAGAGGGAATTGAAAACAGATATGACAGACACATTAAAGTAGGAAGGGCTATGCAGGCTGCATTGGAAGAAATGGGCTTTGGTATTCTTGCTGAAAAAGAAAATAGAGCTGTAACTCTTTCAAACGTACTGTATCCTGAAGGGCTAAATGACCTGGAATTCAGAACTATACTGGCTGAAGAGGGAGCACAGGTGGCCGGAGGACTTGGAGCCTACGCTGGAAAGATGTTCAGACTGGGTCACATGGGCAATGTGGACATGCACGACATGGTAGGTGCTTTATCAGCGATAGAGAGAACTCTGTTCAGAATGGGCGTAGACGTGCTCGGAAAAGGCGTAGCTCGATTCCAAAGAGAAATGTTAAAATAAGATATATTAAAAACGCAGTCATTAAATAGACTGCGTTTTTATATTCTTTACTATTCATTTGCTTATTCATCTAAAGAGGTAATACAAAGCACTGGGCATGATAATATGGAGTAGAAGAAGTGCTACTGTTATTGCTGCCATTCTCTTATGCCAGAGGAAAAGAGGTCTCTTTTTAAGCTTGTAAAAACTTCCTCCAAGTACTGAAGTTGCAAAAGCTGATAGATACAGCAGAGTTCCAGTGTGTAGTCTAAACCCTCCCAAAGCCAGATACCCATGTATGGGTGCTAAAACTGCAAGTGTAATTCCCAACGGCTTGTGAAAATTTCTAGTGATCTTAGTAAAATTTAGATATTTCACATTCTTAGTTCTGATTAGATGTCTATTTAGAAAACTAAGCAGAAATGGCAGAAGCAGCACCACCAGTATAGTGGCATTAATCCATCCTAATACCGCGTACATATCATACCTCCCACTAGATTAGTCAGCAAGTGTGCCAATTGCTGGAACGTTTTTAAGTTTTCCTACTCCGTGAGGAGAATCGTTTTTTATCGCATCTGTCAAATCTTGTCCAGCTTGAAAACCATGATGGCCTCCTTCTTTCCACAGGGATGAGTCAGTCATGTCGTAAATTACACCATCCACTGCAACATACGCCCTTCGGCCATCCTTACCGTCAAATTCAGCTAATTCCTCAAGTGTCAGAACAAGTTCTTCGCTAGTTTCTTCTTTTGGACTTTCAGCAGAGTTATTTGAAGAAGAGCAACCAGTAAGAACTAGCGCAGCAATTGTTATGAATAATAATATTTTCGAGTATTTTCTTCCCATGAAAATCGCTCTCCTTTAATGGATTTAAGGCAGTATAAATATACCCACCTCAACCACAATACCAACAATTTCACTAGGAATTAAACTCTTGACTCATACATACCTTCAGCACATGGTAGAACACCTTTTTCTGATATAATCATTTCTACTGGAAGATCAAATTCTTCTCTCGGAGCAGTCTGAATAATCTGAAGGCTGAACCCAATTCCAATCTTTCTAGCGTCACTCCTGAGCCTGATAAGAAACCTATCGTAAAAACCACCACCATAACCTATCCTATGGCCATCCTGGTCAAATGCAACACCAGGCACCAGGACTAAGTCAATTTCCAATGGATCTACAGGTCTTTTAAATTCTTCTTTTGGAGTCAGTATATTATAATAGCCTGGTTCTAACTCATCCATGGAGTGAAGCTCAGAGGGTATGAGTTCTCTAGTTTCATGCAACGCTATTGGAACCAGAACTCTCTTTCCATCATCAATAGCCTTCTGAATGATAATCTTTGTATCCAGTTCACTGCCAAAGTTGACAAAACACATTATTGTATCTGCATTTTTATAATATGTAGTCGATATAATCGTATCGAGAATTTTCTTGCTGTATGCTTCATGAACTTCTGGGCTAAGTTTAGCTCTTTCT
Organism: Gudongella sp.; assembly: GCA_034004165.1. Classification (GTDB taxonomy): domain Bacteria; phylum Bacillota; class Clostridia; order Tissierellales; family Tissierellaceae; genus Gudongella. The sequence goes on from JAVEXI010000044.1 coordinate 11,107, forward strand.
TTTAAGATTTGTCTTCTAATTTCCTTTTTATCCATAATCTCACCTCAAATGGTTTAATTCTTAGTCGTTATATTATATAATAGTATATTATTGAACAATTGCAAAGAAGAAATTGGAATAGACTCATTTATATGATCAGAGGTGAAATTGTGATAAAATTTGTCAACATTTCTAAAGAGTACAAAAATGGAGTAATAGCTCTTTACGATATAAATATTGAGATTGAAAAAGGCGAGTTTATTTTTTTAGTTGGTTCCAGTGGTGCAGGAAAATCCACTCTGGTTAAGCTTTTGTTAAAGGAAGAGGGTATAACCAGGGGAAATCTTTACCTAAACGGAATGAATATTACCAGAGTACCAAACAGGAGGATTCCATACATTAGAAGACAAGTAGGAGTTGTGTTCCAGGACTTCAGACTCCTTCCAAATAAGACTGTTTATGAAAATGTGGCGTTTGCAATGGAGATAGTTGGAGCGAGCCCCAAGGAAATAAGGAGAAGAGTTCCTTTAATACTTGGAATGGTAGATTTAAGCAGAAAAGCAAATAGTTTTCCTGACCAGCTATCTGGTGGTGAGCAGCAGAGGGTTTCCATTGCAAGGGCAATAATCAATAATCCTCCAGTACTGATAGCTGACGAGCCTACTGGAAACCTCGACCCCGATACAGCCTGGGAGATTATGAAAGTTTTGACTGACATAAATAACAGGGGTACGACAGTTATAATGGCTACGCACGCCAGGGAGATAGTCAACAAAATGAAGAAGAGAGTTGTAGCCCTGGAAGAAGGCAGACTTGTCAGAGATGATCAGAAGGGTGGTTATAGCATTGAAGATCCGACTATTTAATAACATCGTGAAGCAGGGCTTCCAGAGTATGTGGCGAAACAAAGGAATGGGTCTGGCGTCTGTGACCAGCATATCAGCAGTTCTGATGATACTTGGAATTGTTCTAATACTTATACTAAGCATTAACAATGTAGTTATAGACACAAAACTAAAATTTGATGAAATAGAAGTCTTTCTAGATGACGACCTATCCCCGGACAAGCTTGATAAAATTGAAGAGATGACAAAGGCTTATCCAGGTGTAAAATCCATAATGTTCAGGTCGAAAATACAGGCTCTTGAGATTATGAGAGAGGATTGGGCTGATGAAGCATATCTTCTTGAAGGTCTGGAAGAGAAAAATCCACTGCCCGATTCATACATTATCAAAGTAAATGATATAGAATTAGCAGAAGATTTGGTAAATACTATAAAAACACTTGACGGAGTCGACGAAGTCAAATATTATAAAGATGTAATAGATAAATTATTGTTGTTTGCCGGATATATCCGAATTGGAGGGATAATTATCACCGGCATATTAGTGTTTGTATCTGTTTTTATAATTTCAAACACTATTAAGATAACAGTTTCTTCAAGAAGAAGAGAAATCAACATAATGAAATACGTAGGTGCGACTAACGACTATATCAGAGGTCCATTTATTATTGAAGGAGTTTTGTTTGGTCTGTTAGGTGCCATGCTTTCAATTCTGGTAGTATACCTGAGCTATAATTACGTATACAAATCTATGAGCGAAAAGTTGTATACTATGTTCACTTTCTACCTTGTCAACCCCAAGCTGATTTTCACTGACATCGCTATTATATTTGCAACAATAGGCTCTGGGATAGGTGGTTTAGGCAGTTTGCTTTCATTAAAGAGATACCTCAACGTATAGGAGGGATTTGTGTGAACAAAAAGAGAATTATGATATTGGCACTTGCCATCATACTTACCTTTTCAACATTTATGCAGATGGATGTAAATGGTGAAACTGTTGATGAACTGAGAAAACAGCAGGATAAGATACAACAGGATATAGAAAAGACAAAAACTGAAATTGCTGCGATGCAGAAAGAGTCCAAAAATCTGGATAATCAGATTAAAGAGTTGGACCTTAGAGTTGCCAATGCCGCATCTGAGCTAGGAAGTGTCGAGACTGAACTGGAAATCCTCAATGCTGAGATAGAAGATACTCTGGCTAATCTTGATGAAGCAGAAAAGAATATAGAAGAGAGATCAGACACATTCAATCAACGTCTGAGAGTAATGTATAAAAATGGAAACGCAGGCTATCTAGAAGTTTTGCTTTCCTCTGAAAACATAAGGGATTTTCTATCCAGACAGGAAATGATACAGTCAATTGCAAATTTTGACAAAGAACTCATCGCCTATATGAAAGAGCAAAGGGATTTAATAGAAGAAAATAAGTTGCTTCTAGAAGGACAGAGAGCTTCGGTCGAAGTGACGAAATCAAAGCTTGAGGAGAGAAAAAGAAGCCTCGAAAAAGCTAGTAGCGAAAAAGAACAGCTGATGACTAATCTGTCGCTGGATATAAAAGCTTATGAAAAAGAATACGATAAATTAAATGACTTCGCAAAAGAAATTGAATCACAAATTGTCAAATTGCAGAAGAATACAGGACCTTATTCTGGCGGTAAAATGTCCTGGCCAGTGCCTGGTCATTCCCGAATAAGCTCTCCATTTGGGTATAGAATTCACCCAATATTTAAAGTTAAGAAACTCCACACTGGTATTGATATTCCGGCTCCTACGGGAACATCTGTAACAGCTGCAGCAGCTGGAACTGTAATATATAGTGACTGGCTCGGCGGATATGGCAAAGCTGTAATGCTTGATCATGGAGGCGGTATAGTTACACTATATGCCCACAATTCAGCCATAGTAGTTTCTGACGGTCAGGTTATAAAACGAGGAGATACTATTGCTAAGATTGGCAGTACTGGAAACTCCACTGGACCGCATTGTCACTTTGAGGTCAGAAAAGATGGAGCTTATGTAGATCCGATACCATGGCTTAACGGAACAATATA
>JAVEXI010000115.1:0-2983 GCA_034004165.1 Gudongella sp.
AGTCTGGTTCAGGTGAGCATATAATATACTATATGAACTTCAGAAACAGTTCAAGGCTGGAATTCCACGTTACACAATCTAGTGACACAGAGATATATCTGTACAAACTTATAGAAGCTGTAGCTCCACCAGTTGAAACATTCACTGTTAGGTTCCTAGACTGGGATGATACTGTGTTAAGTACTCAGATAGTTGTAGAAGGGGAAGATGCACAGGCCCCAGTAGATCCTGTAAGAACAGGATATGCTTTCGTGGGATGGGATAAAGACTACACAAATATCACTGAAGATGTTGATGTAAAAGCTCTATACCGAATAAATGAATATGTAGTTACATTTGATAGCAAGGGTGGTAGCGCTGTTGACTCAGTGACCACTGAGTATAACAGTACGATTACTTTGCCAACAGCACCTGTTAAAGAAGGTTTTACATTTAAGGGATGGTTTGTTGATGACAGTACTTTTGCTAATAAATTTACAGATGCAACTCTTGTTACTGCAAACATTACAGTGTATGCAAAATGGGAAGCTGTAGATTCTCCAGTTGAAACATTTACTGTTAGGTTCTTAGACTTTGATGATACTGTACTGAGTACTCAAGTAGTTGAAGAGGGAGAAGATGCTATAGCTCCAACAGATCCATCGAGAACTGGATACACTTTTACTGGATGGGATAAAGTCTTCACTAATATAACAGGGAATTTGGATGTAAAAGCAAAATGGGAAGCTACAACAACTGATACAGGATCAAGTGATACAGGTAGTGGAAGACCATCACGCAGAGATGATGAACCAGAAACTATTCCAGACGAAGATATTCCAGAGGCCGTACCATATACAGGATTTAAAGATGTTGCAGAGGATGCGTGGTATTACAATTCAGTGAAATTTGTAACTGAAAATGAAATGTTTAAGGGAATTTCAACTGAATTATTCGGTCCAGATATCAACATATCAAGAGGAATGTACGTAACAATTCTTAGTAGGATGGAATTTGGAAATGACGAAGAGGTTCCTGAAGGAACATCGCCGTTTACAGACCTTACTCAGGACTGGTATAAAAATGCAGTGGCATGGGCATATGAAAACAAAATCACACTAGGAACAAGTGCTACTGAATTTTCACCGGATTTGATATTGACTAGAGAACAGATGGCAACCTTATTATTCAGATATGCAGAATATAAAGAATACGATATTGGATATGAACTAGAGACATCAGAAGTATTTACAGACTTTGATACTGTAAGTGAATATGCGCAAGGTGCTATGTTGTGGGCATTCAAAAATGACCTGCTTGCTGGAATCGAAGAAGTCACGCTTGAACCCCGAGGCTTGATTAACAGAGCTCTGGCAGCTGATATGTTTATGAGATTCTATGAAAAGATAAGAACACCTTAATATTCTAACTATGAGTATCAGATTGTTGAAGGAGGCCTTAAGGCCTCCTTTACAATTCGTCTATTTTTGCTGCCATAATAAAATCGTTTTCGTGCAGTCCTCCAATTTTGCTGGTATAGAGCTTTACTCTAACCATACCCCATGCAATAGTAAGAGTCGGATGATGTCCTTCTTCTTCGGCAAGTCTCGCAATTTTATTGGCGAATTCCATAGCTTCAGCGAAATCCTTAAAAGAGAACTTTTTTTCTATATGCTTATCATCTTTGCTTTCCCATCCTGCACTAATTCTTTTTAAGTTATCTTCTATTTCAAACGGCAGGAGGGGTATAGCTCCCACTTCGCATGGCTCACATCGTTTATCCTTAAATGCTGTCATGAAAAATTCCTCCTTTTTAATATTTTCATAATAATAATACCCAATTTACGAAACTATCTCCTTATTATGCACCATGAAAAAGGAGTTTATGTTATAATTATGCTATCGAAAGCAAGGAGGTATAGTATGGACTCTGTTATAAATACAAAAATTCAGGGTGTTACGTTAAGGATGGCAACTATTGAAGATACTGGGCTGATTCTCGACTTTATAAGACAGCTTGCAGAATACGAGCATTTACTCGATGAAGTAATAGCAACAGAAGAGCTTTTGAAAAAGACAATTTTTGAACAAAAGTCAGCAGAAGTTGTATTTGCAGAGCTTGACGGAAACCCAGTTGGCTTCGCTTTGTTTTTCCATAATTTCTCTACATTTTTGGGCAGACCTGGACTATATCTGGAAGATCTTTTTGTAAAGACTGAAGTGAGGGGAAGAGGCATAGGAAAGCTCCTTCTTTCATATCTCGCTAAACTTGCAATAGACAGAGGTTGTGGAAGATTTGAATGGTGGTGTCTGGACTGGAATAAGCCAGCTATAGATTTTTATGAGAGTATTGGAGCAATCGCAATGGATGAATGGACTGTTTTCAGGGTATGTGATGATGCTCTGACCAATCTAGCTGCAGAATTTTAGGAGGTTGAAAGTTTGAAACTTTATTTGACTCGCCATGGAGAAACCGTATGGAATGTCGAGAAAAGGCTTCAGGGCTGGATGGACTCTCCGCTGACTGAGAAAGGTATTAAAGGCGCTGAAAAACTCAGAGACAGACTAAAAAATGAAGGAATTGATTATATATATTCCAGTGATCTGAAGAGAGCGGTATCAACTGCAGAAATCATCCGAGATGATTCAAAGATAGAAATTGAGCTTCTTGAAGATTTGAGAGAAATTAAGTTTGGGGATTGGGAAGGTATGGTTCTTCAGGATGTAAAAAACCAATTTCCTCATGAATACAATATATATTTAAGCAACCCAAAAGAATACAATCTAATCAGTGGTGAGAATATCGAAGAGCTTTTTGAAAGGGCTTATAAAGCACTAGATTTTATTGTATCCAGAGGACATGAAAGAGTATTGATTGTATCGCACGGAGTGACTATAAGAGCAATTATTGCAATTTTAATGAATGTGCCATATGAAAGGTTCAAAGACATTCCAGTTTATGCCGGTACTTCATTAAGTGTATTTGAAGGTGAAAGTAAAACAT
>JAVEXI010000116.1:0-2932 GCA_034004165.1 Gudongella sp.
TTCTTGCCCAGTGCATAAGCGAGTTGACTTACCTTTTCAGTGCCCTGATCCAGATCTCTCGCCTGGTCAGCAGCGCCTGCAGCAATGTTTTCAACGTTTCTGGTAACTTCTTGAGCTGTTGCTGCAGATTGCTCAGATGATGCCATCAGCTCTTCTGAAGAACTGGAAACAAGTTCAGATGCTTCTGACACATTACCCACAAATCCCTTAAGGCTTGTCGTCAGATGTTCCATGGAGCGGGCAAGGTCTCCAACTTCATCGTTCATATTCATATATACATCGTCGATTTCTGTGGTTAGGTCTAACTCTGCAATTCTTCCAGAAACTCCAACCATACTAATAATTGGCTTAGTTATTGACCTTCCGATTACATTTGCCAGTACTATGCTTATGGCAATTACACCAAGAGCAGCAATAATCAGATTCCTTCTGAGAGCTGAAACTTCCTTCAACACGTCCGAAACCTCAGCAGAGATTACGTAGGTCCATTCGGTTCCCTCTACAGCCTGAAAGCTGCCGTACTTATCTGCTCCCTGGAACCTGTATTTATCGATACCTGACTTTTCAACTGGCATCCTCTCAATAAGTTGTGCCAATGCAATCAAATCTTTGTCTTCTTTTGAAGCCTCAATCGGGTTGTATTCGTCTAGAACTAATTGCCTGTTGACGTGGGCTATTACAGTACCCTTTTTATTTACCATATACGCGTAGCCGCCATCTCCATAGGTGGTCACATCTACGATGTCTGAAAGGGCTGTCCCGTCTCTCCTGCCTATGAGTGCGCCCTTTATTACGCCGTCTTTTTCAATTGGAACTGCATACATCAGAACCAGTTCTCCAGTGACTTTGCTAAGTATTATGTCAGATACATTTGCATTTCCTTGAAATGCTTTTTGCACGTATTCTCTGTCGCCCAGTTCTGCGGTGTTGCCTTCACTGTAGGTAGCTGTCCCATTGGGTTTAACTACAGCTAAATCCAGAAAATCTGTATCCTTCACCATTCGCCTAAGGGCAGGTTGTTGTCTGTCCCAGTCCATTGACAATATATCGGCAGACATTGCAGTTGCTTCCAAAGTGCTTAAAACTGCATTTATTCTCGCCTCTGTATACCTTGCTGCTTCTCTGGCAACGGAGCTCATAGCCATTTCGGCTTCTCTTTGCAATGCTCCACTGCTGGTAAAGTTGGCGATCACTCCAAGAAGTAGTGATGCAATAATCATAATTACTGAAAATAATAACGTTAATTTTGTCTTCAAACTCTTCAAATCAGTTCACTCCATCCAAATCAATATAATTGTTAACACTCAAACTTCCAGTAGAAAGCTTCGAACCTGTCCTTTTGCAACGGTCTGCTGAATAGGTAGCCCTGTCCCAGTTCACAACCAAATCGCTTTAGGTATTCAAGCTGTTCCTTTTCCTCAATTCCCTCGGCGACAACTTGAAGGTTAAGGCTTCCAGCCATGGCTATTATAGCCTTGACAAGATTTTGTTTTCTTGGGTCGGATACCATGCCGTCTACAAATATCTTGTCTATTTTCAGCTTATCCAACTCAAACACTTCAAGCTGTCCTAGTGAAGAAAACCCTGTTCCAAAGTCGTCCATGGCGATGCTGAATCCCTTTTGCTTAAGGCCTCTCAGATTCCTTACAATAGATGCTACATCTCCTGTTGAAACGCTCTCTGTTATTTCTATTTCAATAGATCTGGCATCTACACCGTACTTGTCTATCAGTCCTATACACCTTTCTGCAAAATCTCTCTTTTCAAGCTGCTTGATACTTGCGTTTACGGAGACGTGTATATTATCGATATTCCTCGATTTCCAGTGCATTATCTGCCTGCATACTTCTTCAAGCGCCCATTCGCCCATCTCATATATTTTCCCCGATTTTTCCGCAACGGGAATAAACCTGTCTGGTGAAACGTCGCCAAGGACTTTGTTCTTCCATCTCATAAGAGCTTCAACCCCTATAATTTTATCTGTTGTCAGGTCAATTATGGGCTGATAGTGCATGGAAAGCTCGTTTCTTTCGATTGCCTCCATCAGGAAGTTTGTTATATAGAAATTATCTTCTATTTCAGCAGACATCTCTTCTGAATAGAAGCTGATTCTCTCATTTCCCTGCTTAGTGGTTCTGTATTCTGCTATGTTTGCATATCTTATGGCCGTCTGCACGTCTGTTGCGTGGTCTGGTATGTAGCAAACGCCAATATTTACCTTGAGATGCACAGATGAATGTCCAATGTCGTAAGGAGCCTCGGACATTTCCAGTATGTCGCCTGCAATCTTCTTAACCTCATCGTAATCGTCAAATAGAAACGATACAAAGTAGTCATCTCCGTTGAATCTTGATACCAGAGAGTCATTCGGAATTACAGCAGATATCCTTCTTCCCAGGGAAGCAAGAATTTCATCGCCGGTAACGTGACCCAGAGAGTCGTTTATCTCCTTAAAGTTCTCAATATCTATCGCCATAAGTGCCAGTTTTCCGCCGACATTTTTCACTCGCTCTACTGTCTGCTCTAAAGTCTCAATAAATGTGGTTCTACTGTAAAACCCAGTCAGCCAGTCAGTAGTCTTTAAGTCTATAACAGGTGCATGGACCGGTGGATTTTCTCTTACGTACTCGTTGCCTACGGCGCTTAACAGGCTGGCATAACCAGGATGCCTGCTCTTATTGGATGGCCTTACATATAGCATAAATGTGCTTTCAACTCTGTTTCCGTGGACTATGGGATATCCCAGTATGTCGAGCTCAACCGGCAGTCCGCCCTTTGGCAGCCTAAGTCCTCTTGATTTTACAATCTTACCTGAATTTATAGCACTGAAATTAGATTCCATTTCCCTTGCCAGTGCATCAGGAGCTATAAGCTTTATGGACTTACCGTGAATCTCATCGAATGTGTAATTAAACAGCTCTGTAAAGTGACT
>JAVEXI010000045.1:0-13516 GCA_034004165.1 Gudongella sp.
CTGGTGATCATGTCTGCTCCACTGGTAGCATTTTAATACATTCTTTATGAAGTTAGACTTGGATTTAAGATGGGATTTTCTTGGAATTATGCAGTTTTCTACGCTTCCATAATAGGCATAAGCAGTGGAATCAACTACAGAGAAGGAAGCATAGAAGAGGAAGTCTCCTCATTTAAAATTATGAAGGAAAAAATTGAAAATGGAAGATGGGATATAGTAGAAAGCAGTAAGAACAGCATTACCGTAATCCCACAGTTTGATTTTCCCTACAATAAGATTATCAAGGATAAAATACAGGCAGAGTACATAGATGGAAAAGCTGTTTTAAGTGGCCCAATGTATTACCTGCAAAAGCTAAGAAATGACATTTTAGGAAAGAAAAATTTTTGGATCAGTAAAAAAATGGAAATATTTAGTCTCGTCTTTATTCTTTTGCTGATATCAGTGCCTGTTCTCGGAGAGTATGGGCTGTTCTGGAAGATAAAAAGTATAAGGCACGAAGCCTTCGCCAAGAAAATTGAGATTGTTGATGTCAAAGATGATGGTAAACCAGGGAATTCCATAGAAAATATTAATAATTACGGGTTTGCAGCTGAGGATGAACAAAATGTTTACTACGTCAACAGGCATTTGAACCTAATAAAGATGGATAAGGAATTAAAGAATAAAGAGTATCTGATTGAAAAGCCTTCGGGTACAGGCATCAGTAGGCTAAACGTTAAAGATGGCTGGATATTTTATTTGAGTGGTACATCACTATATCGAATGAGAACTGACGGAACTCAGAATGAGCTTATTTATAAATCTGGATACCTTTTGGATGTGAACATGTATGGTAAATGGCTGTATTTCATCAATATGTCTGATAAGTTTAATGTTTACAAGATAGATGTAAATGGCAGAGGGCTGGAAAGAGTAGTTAAGGAAGAAGTTTCAGACATAGCCATATACGATGACAGGCTGTATTTTTCTTACTACTCCGATGAAGGGTTTTATATGGAAAGTATGCTTTTAGACGGAACAGATAGAAGAGTGGAATTTGAGGGACAGATATATAACCTCATAATTCACGATGATTACTTCTATTTCCAGGGTGATGAAAACCAGATTTATAGAGCGAGAAAAGGTGGAAATGCTGAGACTCTGTTAAATCAAAGGCCTGGGCTCTACATTATTATTGAGGACACAATTTATTATACCTTGGAATCAGACGAAGAAAGATTGCGTTATTCAAAATTATACAGGATGAACCTTGACGGCTCAGGGAAAGAACTGATTGAAGAATTTGGATCCATAGATGGACTCAGTCATATTGGTAACTGGCTATATTTTGAAGACAGAGATATCAGAAGCGACGAAGAAAACAATAGATTTTTGGATATATAAAACGCATTATTGTAGGGGCCAGCTGTGCTGGCCCGTAATTGATATCTTCTTCAAATGTAGGGGCTAGCTTCGCTGGCCCTATTCACTTTCTGTTATTAAACCCTTGTAATGGCATATAACTCAAAATAAGCATTTCTTCTTCTAAATGGTGAAGGACTTTCTATTTGGAGTTTTAGTTTATCAAAATCACTAATTCTCTTCGAATGATAATATGGTTTATCAAATTGCAACCTATCATCTCTTATCCAATTAGGAATCTCAAGATCATGTATTTGAAAATAATAATCAATTAAACTAGAAATTTTAATTAAATATTCTATTTCATCATCATTACATAAATCTAAGTTGACATCTTCACTGTTTAAGCTATCTATAAAGCTTGGATCATTGTACTTTAATAATTCTATCATTTCATTTATACTTGTATCTTCATCAGGGTAATTAAATAAGTCTTCTATAAATTTATTGCCAATCATAACCTAAATCATCTCCCAAATACTTAATAAATCTTATCTGTCTTTCTCCAAGCAACGACAGTGGCAAGTATTTCCCGACAACCTCTAATAACTCTTCTTTTGTGCTAATACTCAAATCTTTACATAGAATAAATGCATCCACAAAATCTTTAGCAGGTTCCGGTCTTGCAGCTAATATTTTCATAGCTAATAGCTGTTCAGCTTTTGGTTTTAAAATCTTTAAATTTGAATACAATTTATAGGTTTCTGTATCTTCTTTAATTATGGACTTTAAAGGTTCTTTAATTTCTTCATTTATCCAGTTTTCTGGAAGATTAAAGGTGAATTTAGTCATTTCAAGTATGTTTTTTAGCATCATCTGGTTAACGTCACTAAATACACAGTATATATCTCTGGTGGCTGGCCTGTTATCATAGATCATTGTCATGACCGTTCCGCCATAAATCGTTATTTCAAGTTGCAACTGGTTTCCTTTTAACCTTTCGTTTAGATAAGCGAATATCTGAAGTAATTTTTCTCTATCCATTAGCAAATTGTCTGATTTATCCATAATAGCACCCCTTAAACGATGTTAAGAATATATTTTAATTATATCATACAAAGCGCTATCAATACGTGTCTTTTATTTCAGTACTTTTACGACGTAAAAAAGAGACCTGTTGGTCTCTTTTCTAATGTAGGGGCTAGCTTCGCTAGCCCGTTTCTGTTCTACACCAATCCTAAATACTTATCAAAAAATATCATTAATCTCTCTATGACACTTTGCTTTTTCTCAGCTCTATTTCCTCCACCGAAACGTGAAACAGGAGGAAGTATTTTATCGATATCTGTACCTGTCGTCTTTAAAATTCCATCTCTAAATGAATTGTTCATGAAGCGTTCTGTTTCTTCCGGTTTCAGACTCTCCTCAACAATGAGCTTAGACAGCTCAGTTTCTTTTTGCCCAATGACGAATTCACGCCAATCCTCATCAACCTTTGTTGAGGTGTTGACTGTTGCTATGAAGCTTTCGATAAGCTCTTTTTTACTTCTAAGCTGTATACTGGAGTCGATAGCCTTGTTGATTGAAACGAGAATACTCTTATCCTCACAATTGGATTCGTGGTACTTGGCAACCAGCATGAGAATATAGTCGATATTGATTTCAAGCTGCCTTATAAGCTCAATTTCAAAGATAATATCGTCATTTATCCTCTCTTTGTCTTTCTTTATTACGACAATCTCCTGATATAGGTCGATATATATGCTCTGATAGTCCTGATAATCCCTTACTGTAAGAATTTCATTTCCTTCGAAGTCGTCAAAGGCTGTCAAAATATTTTTTAATCGGAGAATAGCTCCAAATAGGCTGATAAAATCCTTTTGATTTTGCTCGCCGATTATGGGCTGACCCAGCGGGAAACGCTCAGTAAGCTTAGCTATTAACTCGATATAGCCCGGGTAATGTTTTCCCTTCTCGTCAAAACCATTGTAATATGCCTCATAGCTTTTTAACAGAACAATGCTTCCTGCGTCCTTATCCCCAAATAGGGCAATTGCATCGTCAGTTTCTTGCTGCAGATTTCTGAAGCAGACTATATTGCCATAGGTTTTAACGGAATTCAAAATCCTGTTTGTGCGCGAGTAAGCCTGAAGCAATCCATGAAGCCTTAGATTTTTGTCTACCCAAAGAGTATTTAATGTAGTAGCATCAAAGCCCGTCAAGAACATATTAACAACTACAAGTAAATCTATCTCGCGCTTTTTCATGCGCATGGAAAGATCCTTATAGTAGTTCTGAAATTTATCAGATGAAGTGTCAAAATTGACATTGAAGCTTGCGTTGTAATCTGCAATAGCAGCCTCAAGAAAATCTCTGGATGGCTGGTCCAAACTGCCTGTATCAAAGTCCTCATCTGGGAATACGTCATCGGGGTAGTCCTCGTTTGCGCTATAGCTGAAGATAGTAGCTATATTGAGTTTGCGACCGCTTTCTGCAAGTTGTTTTTTTAGCTCTGTGTAATACATCTTTGCTACAGGAATAGAACTGACCGCAAGAATGGAGTTGAATCCTGCGACTCTCTGTCCTTGGAGAGAATAGAAGCTGTTTCTCATTGTCTTTTGGTCAAAGTGCTCCAGAACATAGCTTGCAATTTCGCGTATTCTATTTGGGTCTGCCATGGCTCTTTCTGTATCAATGGCAGATACGTTTTTATCCTTAACTCCGTCTTTCATTTTAACTGTGTTGATATAGTCAATTCGGAAGGGAAGTACATTCCCATCGTTGATTGCATCCACAATAGTATAGGTGTGAAGCTTTTCTTCAAAAGCTTGCTCTGTCGTCTTGAACAGGGGATTACCTCCGCTGCTGGCATTGGCAGCAAATATGGGAGTTCCAGTGAATCCAAACAGGTGATAGTGCTTAAAGGATTTAACAATCTTTTTGTGCATTTCACCAAATTGTGACCGGTGACATTCATCAAAGATTATGACAACGTGCTTTTTAAATACCTCGTGACCCTTGTTCTTTGAAACGAAGACATCGAGCTTTTGTATCGTAGTTATGATTATATTTGAGGAGCTATCCTCCAATTGTTTTTGAAGTATCCTCGTGGAATTGTTGCCGTTGGCGGCTCCTTTTTCAAAGCGATCGTACTCCTTCATTGTCTGATAGTCCAAATCCTTACGGTCGACTACAAACAGCACCTTGTCGATATACGGAAGTGCGGAAGCTATTTGGGCAGTCTTAAAAGAAGTTAGTGTTTTTCCACTACCCGTTGTGTGCCATATGTATCCGCCTGCATCCAAAGTGCCGGTTTTCTTGTAATTATGTGATATCTCAATACGAGAAAGAATTCTCTCAGTAGCTGCTATCTGATAGGGGCGCATTACAAGAAGCAAATCCTCTGAGGTAAAAACACAATATTTTGTCAGTACATTCAGGATTGTATGCTTGGCAAGAAAAGTCCTTGTGAAGTCGACCAAATCCGTGATAGCTTTATTGTTACCATCCGCCCAGAAAGATGTAAACTCGAAGCTATTGCTGGTCTTTTTGCTCCTTCTTCGTTCGCCCTCTGCATTTTCCTTTATATGGCTTGAGCGAGTTGTATTAGAATAGTATTTGGTATTGGTTCCATTGGAGATAATAAAGATTTGTACGTATTCAAATAATCCGCTTGCTGCCCAGAAGCTGTCGCGATTATATCGTTTAATCTGATTAAATGCCTCCCTAATGGCAACACCTCTGCGCTTTAACTCTGCATGAACCAGAGGAAGACCGTTGATTAGGATTGTGACATCGTATCGATTTTCATATGTACCTGCTGATTGCTCATACTGATTGATGACCTGCAGTCTATTGTTGTGAATGTTCCTCTTGTCGATTAAGTAAATGTTCTTGGTAGTTCCATCGTCCCTTTTAAGAATTTGAACGTGGTCAGTTTGAATTCTTCTCGTCTTCTCAACGATTCCCTCGTTGCTGCTGGAAATGCTCTCAACAAAGAAGCGATTCCACTCATCGTCTGAAAATGAGAAACCGTTGAGCTTTTCAAGCTGAGCTCTCAGGTTGGAAACGAGAGCTGCTTCGTCTTGTATTTTGAGATACTCGTAGCCCTGAGTCTGCAGAAGTCGAATAAATTCTTTCTCTAAATCTGCTTCGCTTTGATAAGTAGCCACATGGTCGTATTCTGCTACGTATTCAGCTACGACAGTGGATTCGTTTGATGAAGCGACAATGTTATATATGCTCATTTGCTCGCCTCCTTAAAGGTTAACAGCTTATCTCTATAATACTCATACTGTTTGCGCCTTGCCTCGATTTCAGCAGGCAAGCCTATGGATATATCGTTTACTAAAGCGTCAAACTTATCTAAAATAGATACAATGCGTTCCTGTTCAGATAATGGTGGAACGGGGATTAGAACTTTATTTAGTTTAGCTACCGATAAACCTGGTTGTGCTCCTGCTGTTTTATACTGATTTAAGTTAGCTTTTTCTAAAATATAAAATAAAAAACGTTCATTTAATGTACCATGGTGTGAAACCACTATTGCGTGTTCAGTAGCATAGAAACTCCCTGATACATAAATGACATTTCCACATAAAGCACCTTGTCTTCCTATAAGTGTAAAACTACCATTTTGATTATACGAGGAAACAAATCCACGTATTCCATTACCACCATAACAAGGGTATAGATTCTTACCAGATTGCTTCAAAGATATTGCAGACGATGAAATTGCTTTCCCTGCTTTCAAATTACATACAGAACCCAATAAAAACCACTTGACAGCGAGCCGAAGTTCATTTATTCTCGACTGACTGACTGACTGACTGACTGACTGACTGACTGACTGACTGACTGACTGACTGTTGCGTCAACATTATCAAAAGTTAATAACAAATCTCTATAATACTCATACTGCTCCCTCCGCGCTGTTAGCTCCGCTGTTAGCTCCGCTGTTAGCTCAGTAAAATTGTCTAGGATACGGACTATTTCCTCCTGAACAGGTAGAGGGGGTATGGGGATTTTAATAACATTAAGTACTGATTGTGTTAGACTTGGAACACCGCCAGCTGTATTTAATCTTTCTAGATGCAAAGATTGCAAGTAATAAAAAACAAATTTTGGCTCTACCTTCTCAGTGTTAATATCAGTATAGAATATTGTATCTACAGTCCAAAATGGGGAATTCACATAATATAATTTATCTAAAGAACCTTTACGTGGAATTAGTACAGATGGTTTTTCATATACCGCCTTATTTATATAAGCGATTATTCCACCTGTACCATAGACGGGAATATCACCTTCCCCGAATGTTTTGTAGTCTTTTCCATTTTTTATTGTAAGTACTTGAGAAAGTTCTTTATACTCTACTCCATCAGGACAATACTCAGCTATTAACTCATCTAATTTGCTCATGTCAGCACCACCTTTCTCATGCGCCTTACATCACTATTAAAGCACTCATTGATTTTCAGCAATTAAATATTCTATATATTAAAAAGAAATATATGGTTATTTCAAAAAACGCAACAACCACTATTAATATAATTATCTCAAATTAAATCTTTGAGAGTTATATTAGTAACTATTTTTCACTGCACCTCGATATCCGCAATAATTTTGTCGATTTCTTCGCGCAATACCATCTGACGGGCAACTATCTCCTCTATTTCTGCATTTAGTTTGACTATATCTATTATCTCTCTTGTATCTTCTTGTTCAATGTAAGTAGAAACGGAAAGATTGTAGTCCTGTTCTTCAATTTCGGAATTGGGAACAAGTCTCGAAAAATGTTCCTTATCTTCTCTCTCGGCATAGGTAGAAATAACTGAATCAATATTTTCGCGTGTCAGCTTGTTGCTGTTGGTAACCTTTACAAATTCTTTAGAGGCATCTATAAATAGCGTACTATTCTCCTTTTTGGATTTCTTGAGTACCATTATGCAGGTAGCTATGCTGGTGCCAAAGAACAAATTGTCAGGCAGTTGAATAACGCAGTCAATAAAGTTATTATCTATTAAATACTTTCGAATTTTCATTTCTGCTCCGCCTCGATACATTACTCCCGGAAAACAGACTATGGCAGCAGTTCCGTTAGTGGATAGCCATGAAAGTGAATGCATTATAAAGGCGAGGTCTGCCTTTGACTTCGGAGCCAGTACTCCGGCAGGAGAAAACCTCGGGTCGTTTATTATCAGTGGATTTGAGTCGCCGTCCCATTTGATTGAATATGGGGGATTAGAAACTATAGCCTCAAAGGGCTCATCGTCCCAGTGAATAGGGTCTGTAAGTGTATCTCCATGTCCTATGTCGAACTTGTCGTAGTCAATATCGTGGAGAAACATATTTATTCTACATAGGTTATATGTAGTAAGATTTATCTCTTGACCAAAAAAGCCGAGCCGCACATTATCTCTACCGAGGATTTTTGCGAAATTTAAAAGTAAGGAACCAGATCCGCAGGCAGGGTCGTACACCTTGTTGACCTCTGTTTTATCGACTAGGGTGATGCGGGTCAATAGCTCACTTACTTCCTGTGGAGTGTAGTATTCTCCGCCGCTTTTGCCTGCATTTGATGCGTACATTCCCATTAGAAACTCATAGGCGTCACCAAAGGCATCAATGGTGTTGTCTTGATAGTCGCCCAGCTTCATTTCGCCCACTCCATTGAGAAGCTTAACCAGCTTTTCATTTCTTTTGGATACGGTACTGCCCAGCTTGTTGCTGTTTACATCTATATCGTCAAATAAGCCCTTGAAATCATCCTCGCTCGGTGACCCTTGGGCAGATGCTTCTATATTTCGAAAGACTTTTTCAAGTGTTTCATTTAAATTGTCATCTGCTGAGGCTGTTTTTCTCACGTTTTCAAACAGCTCGCTCGGCATTATAAAAAAGCCCTTGGTCTGCACCATGTCTTCTCTGGCTTCTTCTGCTTCTTCATCCGAAAGCTTGGCATAGTCAAAGTCGGATGCTCCGGATTCATGTTCATGCTGGGTTATGTAGTTTGAAATATTTTCAGAGATATAACGATAAAAGAGAATGCCTAAGACATATTGCTTGAAGTCCCAGCCGTCGACACTGCCTCTTAGGTCATTGGCAATGCTCCATATAGTTCGGTGTAGTTCTGCGCGTTCCTGTTCTTTCCTGTTATCTGCCATTGTCTGCACCTCCTGCAAATATATTTCCATTATATCGTTAATAGGATAAAATAACAATTTGACAATGGGAATATTGCAATAAAAAAGAGACCCTTCGTGGTCTCTTATATTATTTCTTAAATACGGTTTTAACAGCCGCTTTAATTGCCTTTGTTCCCAGTTTGGTAACCTTGCCCTGGCTGTCGTCAATCATAGTATCAAATATACTCTTCACTATCGGGGTTGCGACAGTTACTATTACAGCGCCGGTTTTAACAGTACTACTTTTAAGTTTTTCTTTTCGACGGACTCTCTTTTGTTCCTTTTCAGCTTCGCATACATGACAGATTCGATGCTTTATGCCTTTGCTATCTATTACTCTGAGGCACTTTGTACAGACAAAATTCAGTTTTGTCCCACATTTCTGACAGTAATCAATATCAGAGTTTTGCAATACTTTCTTATTGTGCATTTCACAGTTTTCGTTGGGACATAGTTTTTTTCTGTGGTCGATTACCATTTTTATACCTCCATGTGGGTATTATACTGCCAGTCGAATTTAGAAAACCAGTTGTAATTATTTCAATTATATCTAAATAGCATCGTGTTTACAATAAATTAAAAAAGAGACCCTGTGTGGTCTCTTTTTGAGTTCATATGTAACCGTGCACCCGGTTTTGTCAATTCCATTCCAAGCGTTACCCATGCAGTTAGCTCGAGCCAGGCTTACCTACGGCACACGAAAATATTCACTTATCGCTGCTTCCTTCCGGATCTGACGAGGTTCATGAGTTTCCGTTGCGTAGGACCCAACTGTCAACACCACTTACATGAGGCAGACCTCACAATAAAAGAGTCGGGACCGGGGATTCAATCCTGCTACAGCGGGTTGCAGGTACAGGGCACCGCTACCTCCCCATCTAGCACGGTAATGGCGGAGAGAGAGGGATTCGAACCCTCGAGGCGTTCAACACGCCTACACGATTTCCAGTCGTGCGCCTTCGACCAACTCAACCATCTCTCCAAGTTTCTCACAGAATTAAATTATAGACTAAAACCGTGAAGATGTCAACGAAGAAACGGCATTTATATGCATATGTCGAAGGCAAATAATAACCTTACGTCAGAATGCTGCCCTTGTATTTTTTAAGGCGACTTTCACTACTTTGAAGATAAATATAGTACCTATGATATTTAGAAGTGTAGCTGGAAGTACTACTCCAACAACCAGAGCCTTCATAGGCACAGGAAGACCTGTGATAAAGGAAGCAGCGCTTAAAAAAGTCATTCCGCTTACAAAGGTGCCAACTGCTGCAGTTAGACCTACAATAAAAGAATTGACCTCAAATTTCCCAAGTGATTTCAAAAGGATGAACAAAACCATGCAGGTCACTGCTTTATCTATCATATTAGGTAGCTGTCCGCCAGGGAATGTCGTAGTTAGGGCAGACAGAAGCCCTGCCAATAGAGCAGTTATGATAAAATTGTCTCTTTCCCTATTAATAAACAGCGATAAAAACATGAATATTAGTAGGAAGTCAAATTTCATACCTCCAAGAAACCCCGGTGTTATCTGGTGCATAATTAGTCCTATGGATAATAATAATGTTGTAAAAATATACTTTCTCAGTTTCATAAATACATCTCCTCTAAATTCAAATTTTTCTAATGCCCAGTCGATTTCTTCAGTTCACAACATCATTATCACCTCACTTATTTAAATTTGAATACAAAAAAACCTCCGTCCTTAATAGGACGAAGGTTAGTATTCGCGGTGCCACCTAAATTATGCATAATGCATCTCTCTTATGGGATACAAACATATCCTGTCCTCAGGTAACGGTAGGCTTCCGGCTCGGGGTACTTTCAAAGATTTCCACCGGCTTCTATAAAGTCCATTCATCAAAACTCCCTTTGTCATGGTTTCACCAGCCCAAGACTCTCTTTGAAAGAAAATTATTGACTACTCTTCTTTATCACAGAATTTAAGATATAATTTTCACAAGTATAACATGCTAATCATTATATGTCTATAGCATTTTAATTTATTTATAAATAATAAAAATAGATATACATAATATGGCAATTAACTTCTGCGTTTGATATATACTGGACACTTTAGTTGATGAAATCTACTTTTTTCCGTTTGCATAATGCAATTTCGGGGTACAAAGTCACCAAATGCTTAAGGAGGGATACAATTATGCCAAAGAGAATAGGGATCGAATATTGTACGTCTTGAGGCTACAGGGGCAGAGCGGTCGCTCTGGCAGATGCGGTGCTTTCGGAGCATAAGAACAAAATAGCGGAGCTAGCCATAATACCCGCTGGGAGTGGGGTATTTGAGATTAGTATGGATGACAAACTGATATTTTCAAAGATGGCGCTGGGAAGATTTCCAGATGATGGTGAAGCTGAAGAACTCATCAGAAATAATTTATAGCTGTAAAAATGGGAGCCTAAGAGCTCCTTTTCTTTCTTTTAGGATGTTATTTGGAAGCTTTATTTGATATAATAATGCATATTACTTAACGAGGATGATATTGATGTATCAAGCAATATATAGAAAATTCAGGCCTAAGACCTTTGATGAGCTTCTTGGACAAATCCATGTGAGCACTATTTTAAAGAACCAGGTCATTAAAGGAAACATTGGGCACGCTTATCTTTTTTCCGGTACCAGAGGCACCGGGAAAACTTCTGCTGCAAAGATTTTTTCAAGAGCAGTAAACTGTCTGCATCCCATAGACGGAAATCCTTGCAACAAATGCGAAATATGTAAGGGGATTCTAGATGAAAGCATAATGGATGTAATTGAGATGGACGCTGCCAGTAATCGAAAGATTGAAGACATAAGAGAACTTAGGGAAAAGGTAATCTATCCCCCTTCCCATGCGAAGTATAAAGTCTACATAATTGATGAGGTTCATATGCTTACAAACGAAGCTTTTAATGCTCTGCTAAAGACCTTGGAAGAACCGCCAAAGCATCTTGTGTTCATCCTTGCAACCACAGAACCTGAGAAGCTTCCACCGACCATTTTGTCACGATGTCAGCGCTTTGATTTTAAAAGGTTGTCTGCCAGGGATATGAAAACCAGCATGAAGAATATTGCTGAAGAAATGGGAGTCGAAGTTGAAGAGCAGGTGTTCAACCTTATTACAGCAAACTCAGACGGTGCAATGAGAGACGCCCTGAGCCTTCTAGACCAGTGCATCGCATTTGATGACAAGAAAGTGACATATGAAGATGCTTTAAAAATTCTTGGCATTGCTAACAGAGATTTGATATATAAAATGTTCGAGCTCATTAGGGATGAGAAACTTGATGAGGTTTTGCAGTCTATTGATCACATCATTCAGGAAGGTAAGGATATTTCGGTGTTTCTAAAGGATTTGATTCACCACTACCGAAATGTCATGATTGCAAAGACATCAAGAGACTTTGAATCTCTGATAGACTGGGGCGATGATATCATCTGTAAAACGCAGGCAGATACTGTTGAACTTCACTATATTATGAGGGTTCTTCAGGTATTAACAGAGGCAGATGTAAACATGAAATGGTCACGTCAGCCAAGGACTATTTTGGAAATGACGGCAATCAGGCTTGTAAATATCAAACATGAAAAGGCTCTTGAAGACAGAATAGCTGCTTTAGAAAGCGGTACCGTAACTGTGAAAAAAAGTATTGCTAATGTTACTAAGGAAATAGAGAAAAAGGTTATACATGAGCCTGAACCAAAGAAAGCACCACCGGAGCCAGTTGCTGACAAAGCTCCCGTGAAAGAGGAAAATTTGATAAAGGCAGATGCAGGAGCTGTGAAGGATACATGGCAAGAATTTTTACAGGCAGTTAAAACCAAGAAGATGAGTATTTATGCTCTTGTTACAGAAGGCGAGGTTACTGAAGTTCTGGGGAACCGCATCACGCTGGCATATAAGGACGGTTACGAATTCCATAAAGATGCAGTGAGTAAGCCTGCAAACAAGGAGTTTCTAGAAAATCTTCTAACTGAGTTCTATGGCAATCCTATGGAGCTCATGATTGTCATGATGACAGGAAAGGAAACTAGGAAAACTGAAATTCCAGAAAGAGAGCCTACTCTTTCAAAGGATGATGCAATAAAGGATGCTATAGATTTTTTTGGAGAGGATATTGTTAAATTAAAATAATGAGGAGGAAACAAAATGGCGAGAGGCGGATACCCGGGAATGGGTGGAAACATGAACAATATGATGAAACAAATGCAGAAGATGCAAAAAAAGATGGAAGAGACACAGGCTGAAATTGACGCAAAAGAACTTGAGGCAACTTCTGGTGGAGGAGCTGTAAAGGTCATAGTCAATGGTAAGAGAGAGCTTGTGGATATTGAGATAGACGAATCAGTCGTTGACCCAGAAGACGTTGAAATGCTTCAGGACTTAGTGCTTGCAGCTGTAAATGAAGGACTTCGAAAGGCAGAAGAATACGCATCAAATGAAATGAAAAAGCTTACGGGAGGCATGAACATCCCTGGCTTATTCTAAGGGAGAAGATTAGATGGATTATTACGCTATACCTATATCCAATTTAATTGACCAGCTTTCCAAACTGCCAGGCATTGGTAGAAAAACTGCTCAAAGGCTTGCATTTCACATACTTGAAATGAACGACACGGAAGTTCAGAAACTGTCGTCTTCAATTGTGGAAGCTAAAGAGAAGATTGGATTTTGTGAAGTTTGCGGTAACTTGACAGACAGACCTGTATGTACAATATGCTCAGCATCTGGAAGAGACAAGTCAACTATCTGTGTTGTAGAAGGACCCAGAGACATAGTTGCAATGGAGAAGACACGGGAATATAAGGGACTTTATCACGTCTTACACGGTACTATTTCTCCAATGGAAAATATCGGGCCTCAGGACATAAGGATAAAAGAACTTTTAAACAGGCTGGGTGACGATACTGTTAAAGAAGTAATAATCGCTACAAATCCAACAGTTGAAGGTGAAGCGACAGCACTATATATATCCAAGCTTATAAAGCC
>JAVEXI010000005.1:0-57890 GCA_034004165.1 Gudongella sp.
GCATAAAAAACGAGCCAGCTTTTTAGCTGGCTCATTTGTTTTATAACTTTTTTAATTAGATTCTATTTTTTCTTTTAAGAGTACTCATACCGATTAATGCTCCCAGTGTAAGTCCAATTATTCCTAGAATCATAGCGATCTCATTACTTGTAAAACCAGTCTTTGGAAGAGTTCCAGGGATGTCTGGTGCACCACCTGGTAAACTATCGTCGTTGCCCTCAGTAGTATCTGGACCCTTTGGTTCTTCAGGAGTGCCAGGTTCCACTGGTTCTGTCGGTTCCTCAGGTGTTTCGGGTTCTTCAGGTTCAATTGCCTTATTAACCATAGTGAAGTTGTGTGTTCCACCGTCTCTCGTTCTCATTTCAATGACTTCGTCACTTAGCTCGAAACCCTCTGGAGCTTTGGTCTCTTTTATTGTATAGTCTCTATTTGGGTCAATATTTGTAAACGTAGCCTTTCCATTTTTGCCTGAAACTGCTGTT
Organism: Gudongella sp.; assembly: GCA_034004165.1. Lineage (GTDB taxonomy): Bacteria > Bacillota > Clostridia > Tissierellales > Tissierellaceae > Gudongella. The sequence goes on from JAVEXI010000005.1 coordinate 483, forward strand.
TCTAGTGCTTTCCCACTACTATTATATAGAGTGAATACTGCTCCTGAAAGTGCTTTTCCGTCTTCGTCGACCTTTTCAACTATTATGTCTGCTGTTCCAGGTTCATAAGGTTTGCGTTCGTTTACAAGTGCAGGGAATTCTATTTCCCCATCTGGATAATAGCTATCCATAGACTCATAAGATACAGAAACTTCAGTATCCTTATTTGTTCTGTATACAAATACATCTACAACGTCTGTAGTTAACTTATATCCCGAAGGTGCCGAAATTTCTTTGATAGTGTAGTCGCCTACAGGTACATCATTGAATACAATGCTTCCATCAGTATTCGCTGTTGTTCTGTCAACTTCATTTCCTTCGACATCATATAATCCAAACATTCCACCAGAAAGCGGTTCTCTATTTTCAGGATTTGCTGAATCGCTTAATTTGTAAATTACAACGTCAATTTCAGCTAATGCGTTCTTAAAAGAGTCATTTTCTCCATACAAACCTTCATTGTCACCGTTTGGTGTTAGTGTATAAACTAAACCTGCTTTTTCTTCATTATATTCCACTTCAACATCGAATATTTTACTATTGATAGGCATTAGATATCCATCAGGTACCTCAATTTCGACTATTGTATAGCTTCCTATTCCAATACCTTCAAATACTACTTTGCCATTGTTAGCTGCTACAGGTTCGCCAAATGGCTCATTATCTCTCCTAAGTTCAAACAGGCCACCTGAGATGTTGTTGCCTTCCATATCTGTTTTAGTGAATTCAATGTCTGTTCCATTTGGTTCGTTTACTAGTTTACTATAACTGTAAGTCACGACAGTATCAGTTTTGTCGTTATTGTAGCCAACGGTTACGGTGATTTCTTCGTTTGTTTTATTATGCCCTGCAGGAGGTGTGATTTCTTTGATTGTATAACTACCCAATGGCACATCTTCGAATGTAACTTTGCCATCTAACGCAATTGCTGTTTTATATGGTTCTTCATTATCCTTGTAAAGACCAAATGATCCACCAGATAATGTTACACCATCGTGACCTACTTTTGTTATCTCTATATCAGCCAAAGCTAGTTCGTTGATAACAGTTATGTGAATATCACTCTCACCCTTTGTTGGCTTTACCCCGCCCTGTACTTCTGCTTTTAGAAAACCAGCCGGAGGTTCTACTTCTTCAACATAGAATGTCCAGTTAGGAAGTCCTGTAAATTCAGCTATTCCATTTGCATCAGTAGTTGAGGTTACTGCTACTCCTATACTTCCAGCTCTATAATACTCTCCTTTTGTGGTCAATAATTTGAATTGAACACCTGCTATTGGATTTTCATTATTATCAACTTTTTTGACTCTAAGAACATACTCACCTGAACCTCCACTTGAGTATTGTTCCTTTACACTTACTCCTGTTTTAGTATCAGAGCCTGTAACTTTACCGCTATTTCCTTTAAGTGAAATAGTGTTTTCGAGAGTTGCTGTCTTAGTTACAACAGTTTCAAATTCCAAAATATAAGCGTTTGGACCATCTGGTAATTGTAACATAAACTCCTGACCATTTATGGTAAAGTTAAATTCATCTTCTCCATCGCCTTTAGTCACTTCACCGTCTTTAGTTAATGTTCCATCGGCTGCAACTTTAGCATAAAATAACTTAACTGATTCTGAAACTAAGCTCAAAGCGTCACTTAATGTATCTTCAACATAAGCTCCAACGAGCTCAACTTCAGCATGGTTTATCTCGACTTTCCAGTTAACGACATCATCAACCTGAGCTCCAACAACTCCCTTTGTGATTACTTTATTGTTTATTTCTAAAGTTGATGTGTCAGTGATATCGCCATAATCATTTTGCTTTAGAGTTACATTATTCACGAATTTTAATTTGCTGTTTTGTGAAAGCAACCCTGCATCGGTTGTATATGTCCAATAAGTTATGGTATAAGTTTCTGATGTTGGAGATGGTAAGGTTACGGTAAACTCATCTTCTCCATTTTCTGCATCAATAACTACATCCAAATTCGGTGAAACGCTAAAAGGATGTTCTTCGTCTATAAACAATACTAATCCAGATGGCAACTTATCTGATACAACTGCATTTGTCATAGGCAACTTGTTCCTATTAACCGTTATTGTCCATTTTGTCAATCTTGTTGAGTAATCATAGCTATCATGAGCTTTGTTTAGCATTTGACTAGTATAAGTTTTTGTTGCTGAAGCACTTGCTGATTCTGTTTCATCTCTAAATAAGTCAACATTATTTATAAATGAAACATCTTTCTTATTATTTGTATTCTTATAAAATTCTTTAATTCCAGTTTGATTTAATTTTGACCAGAATGTTATTGTATAGGTGTCTGTAATAGATGCTTGGCCAGTTGCTGTGTTTAAATTTAGCTCAAAACCTCTGTTTCCATTCAAGTATGAAAGACCATTACCTGTACCTTCCCAATCAAAACTTGAAACTTCTGCAATAACTATTGGGTGTTCAATATCTGCAACTAAATCTAAACCTGCTGGAAGATTATCCTTGATTACAACATTGCTTCCCATATCAACCTTGTTTCTATTTACTACTATCTTCCACTGTATATAATGATGTCCATCATTGCCATTATTAAATGAAAGTTTGCTAGAGTCCACTGCTGATTTATTAATCAATCCTCCAGAACTACTTATGTTAACTCCTACTCCTGGAATTCCATATTCTGAAGTTCCTTTGTCTTCTCCTCCACGATCCCAACCCCATGTGAATTTGGCATTATTCCCTAAATTAATCGAACTATTGCTGTCAAGTGCTCCGTCCCAGTCTGAAATAGTTGTATAATAGGTCAGAACATAAGTTATAGGGTTACTTGTACTCGTTTTTGGCTCTCCATCTGGGAAAGTATACGTTAGAGTATTCCCATCAATAGCATATTCACCTTTTGCGGTTCCTACATCAACTACTGTTGAATTTAGCATAACATCTTTACTTGTATCAAATACATGTTTCCCAGTAAGACTATCAATTATCTTAGCATCATTAAACGTATATGCTTTGTCAGTTTTGGGCAAAGTCAAAGTAACGGTCCATTTTACAATCGCTGAACCACTTGTATAATCAATTGTACCTTCAACAGCTCCGTTCTTACTTAACAATCCGCTTAAACTTACAGTATCACTAGCCTCATTTGAAGCTTCAACTTCACGCAAGAACAACTGAGCTTTATTACTATAAGATTTATTGTAGATGTTCGCATCAGTTGGTATTGTTTTGTAAGTTACAGTAATCGGACCATTTATATTAGAATTTTCAGGGAAAGTATATTCTATCTTCTTTCCACCAGTTATAGTAAGCTCGGTATCTCCAGAGTAGGAAAAAGCTTCATCTCCATTTTTTAGACTGAAAGATCCAGTAACATAATTGTGGTTCCCTGATAGCGTATCAATTAATTTATAACCACTATAATCAGATGGTTTTCCGCCAATAGGGCTTATATTAATTGTCCATTCAATTTCATTAGTCTCTGGATTATAGACAGCTGACTTTGATAGAGTACTCATATCAGGCTCTTCGACTTCTTCTGCTCGATATATTTTAATGGTCTTCCCACCAAATTCTATCTCAGTATAATCATCTTCTCCTCCACCGGAGCCTATAGCCTCAAATTCTCCTGAAAAGCCAAATGTTCCCCAGATTTCATCTATTAATCCTTCAATCCCTTCTGTCATTTTAACTATTGCTGATCCACTAGTTATTTCCCAATTAGCAAAATCATTTCCCTTATCACTTATAGAACCACTTAATTCTGGGCCATAATCAATCCCAGTAGGTAAAGCAATAGCAAAGTAGTCATCTGCATAAAAACTGACTTCTTCTTGTCTATCCAGCCAGAATCCTACTTGTACATCAATTGTTGCTCCAACTGGTACATTCTCATAATAATATTCATCTCTTTCACTACTGTACTTTAGTTCTAATTCTGTATCTCCTACTTTTATAACGATTGAACTTATTAAATCAGGTGATACATCATCCCAATAAGGTACCGGTTCTCCATCAGTACCGACAATTTTAACTAAGTCTTCTGCCAACAAATCCACAGGTCCATCTGCCCTAGAAATGTTCAAAGGTATTATCTGGAATATCATTAATAGTGCCACTAAAAATGAGATTATCCTCACTTTATTGTTATTTTTCATACTGCTCTTTCCTCCCCTTTTATTTAATTTCAAGTTTCTCTTTATTAAATGTAACTATTACATTACTGCAATTCATATACTGTTATATTCTATTATGTATGCAAAAATAAATATATCCCTTTTTTAATAAATATAAGGCATATATTTGCTATTCACGCAAATATATGCCCTGTTTTACTCATTTTCATATTTAATTTATGTCTAAATCTACTGGTAAGATGCGTCCAGATATTTGAAAAGATGCTTGAACAACTTGTCCTGCAGCTTAGCCTTATCCTCTATTTCAGCTTCTCCAAGCCTGAACTGGACTCCTACAAGCTGATCGTTTAGCTCTCCTTTTTTCTTTCGAAGTTCTCGGGAGGTTAGTTCGTATTTTGCCTTTATAAGTCTGTTCATGGATTTTACGTTGGGAAATCCACTTTCAAGGGCAACCTCTGTAACAGTCTTGTCTGACTGTGTCAACAGCTCAATGGCTCTTTGAAGTCTCTTTGAATCTATGTATTCCTGAAATGTTATACCCAGTGATTTCTTTATTAGCCTTGATAGATAGTGCATATTCAACTCCAAGTCATCTGCAAGGCTGCTTAACGTCATCCCTCTGTCAAATTCCTTGTCAATCTTATTAAGCGCCATGCGAAGGGTCTTAATGCTATCTCCTCTTAAACGATTGCATTTATCTTCGGATGTTTCAACAAAATGAAGGTATAGCATCTCCATCATCTCAAGCATTAACGCACTTATTCTCAGACTATAGCCCTTGGTCTTGCCACTGAGGTCGTAAACAAATTTTGCCAGCAAATGTCTGAGCCTGTCGTATTTCTCTTTTGTGCTTCCTTTTATCTCGCTTGGAATGCATCTGAATGTCAAATCCGAAAAATTGCCTACAAATTTATTGAAGTATATGGGATTGGCCTGCAGCTTCAGAACCTCGTTCTCCGTATTGCCAACCTTTCTTAGGCAGTGCATATCTCCCGGATTTATTAGCATTAAATCTCCCTGGTTAAGCTCCATTTTATCACTGTAAAGATGAAGCTCTATCTTTCCGCTAAGTACGAATATAAAGGTCAGAGTTCTGTGCCAATGTAATTTGGAATCCTCTGCGCTAAGTACTGATACAGTGTATGGCAGATCCAGTATGCTTTCAAATTTTTCATAAACTGCATTCATAATTGGTCCTCCATTTAAGAGTTCTATTTTATACAGTTGCCGTCTTGATTACATTGATCTGTAATTTTCTAAATTTAGTATATGCAAAGTTAAGTTTGTCCTCGTCTTCAAATATGCCAAACACTGACGATCCGCTACCGCTCATAAGAGAGCCCATTGCTCCAAACTTAGTCATCAAATTCTTTAGTTCAGCAATTTTAGGATTTTCTGGGAATATTACTTCCTCGAGAACATTGGATAAGTTCTCCGTAACTCCTTTAATTTCGCCTCTCTCTATTGCCAGTACCATTTCGTCCACTGGCAGCCTTTGGTCTCTTAGTCTGAGTTTAGAATAGGTATCTGCTGTAGATATCTGTATGCCAGGTGCTGCAAGAAGAACGTGAACCCCACTTAAAGTTTTAAGCTCGGTCAACTTTTCACCTACGCCCTCGGCAAGTGCTGTGCCACCCAACAGACAAAATGGAAGGTCTGCTCCAATTTTAAGTCCTATTTCCATCATTTCTATTTTGGTCATTCCAAGCTCCCACATGTCGTTAAGTGCAGCTATAACTGCAGCTCCATCTGCGCTTCCACCTGCAAGCCCTGCTGCCACTGGAATTCGCTTTATTATTCTAACTCTGATTCCTGCATTTGTGCCAGCAATCTTTGAAATCTCCTTCCACGCTTTGTAGACGAGGTTCGTGCCGTCTGATGGCACATAGGGACTGTCGCACTCTATTTTGACGCCTTTTGTGTCGTCTTCAATTATAAGAGTATCTGAAAGGGAAATCTGCTGCATTACCGACTTTATCTCATGATATCCGTCGTCTCTTTTATATAGCACATCCAGTGCAAGGTTTATCTTGCCATGTGCTTCTATCTCTGTTTTCAAATCCATCGCTCCCTATTGGCCTTAATGGTTCCAACAAGAATAATTATACCACAAAGGGCTTTTTAAACATAACAAAACCTGCCGCGCAGGGCAGGTCCTGGTTACGATATCTTTATTTCTCTGTCTTGTTCGTCGCATATAGTAACTTCGACGGTCGATGTCAATACATCGGAGTAGGTATATGAAACCATCCTGGTGCTGTCGTACTGATTGCTGATTCTTACAACAAAAAGATTGGGATAGGCCGACTCCAGAACTCCCTCTTTCACTGTTGTCTTCTTTCTACCTCGGTTGGCTCTGAGAATTACTTTCTTGCCTATGCATCCCTCTAAATCTTTCCTGATTTGGGCAACACTATTCATACTTTTAAGAGAACCACCTTCCATATTTTTCTCCCAAACAATGGGGATAGAAGGAGTGTGTTGGGGACACTCATCATAGTATGATTTTAGCATAAATAGGCGGTTCTGTCAAGTAAATAACCTATTATATTATATTACCCAATAGTTGTCAATTGCTCAAAGAATTTTCTTTTTTAAGAAAATTTAACAATTTATTTCCTGATAATTTCTGTTTAAATATTCAGGATCATCGATGCCAGCGAGAAGTAAATTATAAGGCTGAACGCATCGGCAATAGTCGTGATTAATGGACCTGCCATAATAGCTGGGTCTATTTTGAATATCCTTGCTATCATTGGGAGCATCCCGCCGACAACCTTGGCTATAACTACGGTAAATACGAGAGTTACAGATACTACAATGGCGACTGTTGGGGATACTTTGTCAAACACTAAAAGCTTTGCAAAGTTTATAGTAGCTAACGCTACTCCTACTAAGGCCGCAATTCTGAATTCTTTCCAGAATACCTTAAGCGCATCCTTCATCTCTATCTCGCCGACTGCAAGTCCACGGATTATCAGGGTTGAGGATTGTGAGCCAGAGTTTCCACCTGTGTCCATCAGCATCGGAATGAAGGATGTCAGTATGACTGCAGAGCTTAAAAGTGTCTCGTAGTTTGTAATTATCCTGCCAGATATCGTCGCTGAAACCATAAGTATCAGCAGCCAGGTTATTCTATGCTTAGCCAGATCAAAAATCTTTGTGTCTAAATATGGAGTTTCAGATGGCGCCATCGCTGCCATCTTCTGAAAGTCCTCTGTGGCCTCCTGCTCCATGACGTCCATTATGTCGTCAACTGTTATGATACCAGTAAGTCTGTGTTCTCTATCTACTACTGGCAATGCCAGAAAGCCGTACTTGACGAATACCTGTGCGACTGTCTCCTGGTCATCGTGAGTTCCCACAGAGATTACTTCGCTTTCCATTAGATCTTCTATAAGTGCATCTTCATCTGAGACGACTAAAAGCCTCAGAGAGATTATTCCCTCAAGGAACCTATTTTTATCGGTTACATAGCAAGTGTAGACCGTCTCCTTAGAGAGTCCGATCTCCTTTATGTGTGCCATGGCTTCTCCTACTGTCATTGTCTTTCGGAGCTCCACGTATTCTATTGTCATTATGCTTCCTGCTGAATCCGGCGGATACTTGAGGAACTGGTTTATTAGCTTCCTCTCTTCGCTGGTAGAGTTGATGAGTATTTTGTTGACGATATTTGCCGGCATTTCCTCTAAAAGGTCTATCATGTCGTCAAAGAACAGCTCATCGATGATAAAGTTAAGTTCTTTATCGGTCATAGCATTAATAAGGTCTCTTTGCTGTTCGACTGAAAAGTGGGCAAATACTTCAACTGCAAGATCTTTTGGCAGCATTCGGAATATGAGCAATGCTGTGTGTAGGTCGAGATCGTCGAGTATCTCCGCGATGTCGACTTCGTTCATCTCCTCGAGAATCTGCTTTATTTGAAGGTATTTCTTTTGTTCAATCAGTTCAAGAATGGTTAGTTCATCCATCCTATCCCTCCTTCCGTATTTAATTTAGGAAGGAGCCATTGTCTACGATGACGATTATGGCTCCATATTTGTTTTTCCACCGTTCCGGTAAAGGACTCGAATCCACAATCATCACCTCTCTTATTATCTGGATTTAGTCTGTTTTAATTATAACACATGAGAGCCTGTTGACAAGGGCAAATAAAAAACACCGGAGTTTCAGATGCCTTATTAGCACGTGAAATCCCGGTGTAATTTTTCTGTTTTAGCAGCTTGCCTGTTCTACTCCGTCTGGGTATACTGAGAAGCCTCTTCTCAGCCAGTTGTCGCTGTAATCAATTGTAAAACTTTGAAAATTCTCTGTGAGGATATCCTCTACAGCAAATTTAAAGTTGTCTGTATCTACTTGTATGTCTTCGTCTTTAAGCTCGTCCAGAGCCAGTCCAAATGATGGGCCGCCTCAACCGTAGCCTGCGATATAGATTCTCAATAGTTTGTTATCATCTTTTCTCTTAGCCAGAACCTTTGTAAGTTCTTCTCTGGCATTGTTAGTTATGTCTATTCTCATCAAATTCCCTCCTTATATATACCCCTATATGGTATCCTTTTCAATTCTACAATATCCAATATCCATAGTCAATAGTTATTTAAATCTTCTTCCGGGGATCACTTTGTCAACTATCCCCAAAACTAAAGCGCCTATTAAAGCTCCTGTGACCGATATGGTGAAACCAGGAACTATGTATTTTGCAAGATAAAGCGCCATTGCTGTTATCAGATATCCAGAGGCTCCTGCTCCAAAAGGCGACAGTCTGATGCCTAAAATTGTCTTTGCACCCCAACTGAAAAGGCCGATGAATATAGCTGCTGCTATAAGGTTGCCAAAACCTCCGGTTATTAAGAATCCCGGTGTAAAGAAAGCTGCTATCCCAAGCACAATTGCCGTTGTGAGTACCCTTATAATTAGACTGAACAGACCTTTTCTCCTCATTAGAACCCCTCCTGATAGTATCTATATCCTTAAATATCACAGGTTAAACAACAGAAAGCTGATAATCGCTGTCTAAAATTTTTTAAAAAGTAGAAAAATTTAGGTAGCAATTGTTAAACTTATATGCTACTATATTACTAGGATTAATTAAGGAGGGAAGTTACATGGAAGTTAAAAAAGATATGCTTATCGGCGAGCTCATTAGAAAGAAGCCTGAAGCTATAGAAATCCTTTTAAGATTCGGTATGGGATGTGTTGGTTGTCCTTCCAGCCAGATGGAGTCACTGGAGGAAGCAGCTATGGTTCATGGTCTTGACCTGAACAAGCTGATGGAGACTCTGAACGCTAATTAGTAAATAATGTTTGTACAATAAAAGCTGAGCTTACGCCCAGCTTTTTATTTTTTATGACTTGATTAACTCATCAATTTTGTCTTTATCGAATCCTACTACTTCTTGACCGTCTATTACTAGTACTGGTACTCCCATGTGTCCCATTGCCATTAGTTCTTTTCTTGCTTCCTTATCTGTGGAGACGTTCTTTTCTACGAAGGGAACGCCTTTTTCAGTAAGGTGATTTTTTGCCAGTGTACAATATGGACATGTTCCGCTTGTAAATATTACTACATCGTGCATAATTAATCCTCCTTCAGTTTGTATTCCTTCGATATTATACCCCCGATGGGTATGTATGTCAACCCTCTACTTGCTTTTATACCCGAAATGTGAGAAAGAATTCATTTCAATTGACAATTGAATTGTTGGTTGATGGAGAGATCCCTCCACTTCGGTCGGGATGACAGTGCTGAGATCCCTCGACTTCGCTCGGGATGACACCCTTAGAGTCATTTAATATTCACTATTCACTATTCACTATTCACTATTCACTTCTTGTCAATTGCCTCACCAGTTGGATGTATTTTTCTACGGTGAGTTCTTCTCCTCGCGCTGTTTCTTCTATTCCTGCCCTTTGGAGGGCTTCTTTTAAGGTTTGTTTGTCGAATTCTAGTCCGTAGGTTGACAGTGCGTTTATTATTGTCTTTCGCCTTTTAGAGAATGCTGCTTTAACAAGCTTTGAGTAGAGCTCACGGTCTATATCTGGCAGTTCTTTTTTAAGTTTAAGCCTGACTACTGTGCTGTCTATTTTGGGCTGTGGCATAAACACTGATTTTGGCACTCTCAGTAGAACTTCTGGCTCTGTATAGAACTTTATGAAAAGAGTCAGTGCACCGTAATCCTTACTGCCGGGATTTGCTATCATTCTGTCAGCCACTTCTTTTTGAACCATGACACTAATTGAATCAAAGGCAAGTCCTTCTTCAAGGAGCTTTCCTATTATGGGTGTTGTTACGTAATATGGTAGGTTAGCCACTACTTTAACTGGCTTGTCTTCAAATTTCTCTTTCAGTATTTCATCAAGTGGCAGTTTTAGGACATCTCCAAATACTATTTCGGTATTATCATAGGTACTCAGGGTATCTGCAAGGACAGGCCTAAGCCTTTCGTCAATTTCTATGGCAACTACTTTGTCTGCATTTAAGGCGAGTTCTTCAGTAAGCGTACCTATTCCAGGTCCAATTTCTAGCACCTGATCTTCTTTTGAGACTTCTGCTCTCTTCACGATTTCTCTGACGATATTTCCATCTATAAGAAAGTTCTGCCCAAGTCCCTTAGAAAATCGAAATCCGTACATATCGAGAATTTCTTTTACCCTTGCAGGTGAATAAAGCCTTTTATTTTCCATCCTCATTCACCCTTTCTATTGCATTGAAGAACTCTTCTCTAGTAACTCCAAGGCTGTTTAATCTCGTTAATAGCTGCTTTGCGTTGCAATGGCCTATCCCAAGTATTTCACAGAGCTTTTCTCTCCTGTAAGATGAGCCCTCTCCACCCGATAGTCCGTTTGATATTATGTCATCCTTGTTGAATGTTTCGATTCTTTCTGTGGTCGAAGGTCTCGCGTTTTCTACAGCCGCTCTTATATCTTCTGCGGTCGCATTCTCTATGCCTATATCTCCCTTTTTAAGGGCTTTCCCTTGTGGAAGATAAGCATGCTTGCATCCAGGTATCTGTTTTGCGATATCCCGTCTTATTCTTTCACCGCCGTAATCGGGGTCGGTCAGGATGATTAGTCCTCGCCTTTCCTTAAGCGACTTAAGGGTCTGGATTAGCTTTGCGCCATATCCAAACCCGTTTGTTGCGATTACTTCGCAGTCCAATGCTGCTTTTACCGCGGTTATATCGTCTTTTCCCTCTACGACGATTACTTCTTTAATCATAGTGTTTCCTTCCTTCTGGCAAAATCATATGCCAAAGAACTTTCTCGCGTTTTCGGCTGTCGCTTTTGCCAGTTCTTCAGTTGATATCCCTTTTATTTCTGCAATTTTTTCTGCTACGAGCTTTACGTGCTTAGGCTCATTTCTTCTGCCTCTGAATGGCTCAGGGGTAAGATATGGGCAGTCGGTTTCTACCATTAGATTTCCCAATGGTACTGCTGCTGCGACTTCCCTTGGCACTCGGGCATTTTTGAATGTTACAGCACCGCCAAGTGCTATATAAAATCCGAGTTTTACATAGTCCATCGCCATCTCTGCACTGCCAGAATAACAGTGCATTAGGACTTTCAGCTTTCCATCAGAAGCAGCCTCTTTAAGGATGTCGAAGGTTTCCTTTGCTGCATCTCTGGTGTGGATTACAACTGGAAGATCAAGCTCCTTTGCTATATCAAGTTGCTCCAGAAAGTACTTGCGCTGAAGGTCTCTGGGCGAATTGTCGTAGTAAAAATCTAGACCTATCTCGCCAATGGCTACTACTTTTTCGTTCTTAGAAAGCTCTTTCAGCCAATCCAGCCCCTCAGTAACCACGTCGCTGGCAGAATGAGGATGAACGCCTATTACTGCGTAGATGTTATCGTACTTTTCGGCAAGCTCGACACTGGCATAGCTAGTCTGCTTATCTGCTCCAATATTTATTACTGTATCTATACCTTCCTTTGAAAGTTCCTGTATAATTCTGTCTCTGTCCTCGTCAAATCGAGGATCGTCCAGGTGGACGTGACTATCTATAAACATAGTTCCTCCTTAGGATATGACCGAGCCGTCTGCTATGTCCTCTAGAGTTGAAAGCATTGAAAGGTTACCGTCCTTGTCTTCAGCAGCCATTATCATGCCTCTTGATTCTATACCTCTGAATGTATGCGGTTTAAGGTTTGCTACGACAACTACTTTCTTTCCTATTAACTGCTCAGGTTCATACCACTTCTTGATTCCTGATACAACTGTTCTTATCTCGTCGCCAATTTTTAGTGTAAGGACAAGAAGTTTATCTGCATTTGGATGGTTTTCGCAATTTACTACTGTAGCTATTCTGAGCTTCAGCTTTGCAAAATCATCTATTGTAATTTCCTCTTCTGCTGCTGGTTCTACAGCTTCTTTTTTCTCAGTTTTTCTTGAAGCTGCTCTCTTTTTAATGAGCTCTTCATTGGCTTTGTTAAGCCTTCCCAGCTCAACCTTTATATCCAGCCTTGGGAATATTATATTTCCCTTGCTTATCTTTGTGCCTTCTTTTAAAAGCCCCCAGACTTTTGCATCTTCCCAGTTTACATCTCCCTCTATGCCAAGCTGTTCTCTGATTTCTCTTGATGTGTTAACCATGAATGGCTGTATAAGGATTGAAACTATTCTTAGGCTTTCTGCGAGATTATACAGAACTGTATCAAGTCTCTCAGCATTGCCTTCTCTTGCAAGAATCCAAGGCATAGTTTCGTCTACGTATTTGTTGGACCTTCTGATGAGCTTCCAAACCTCTTCAAGGGCATTTGAAAAGTTCAGCTTGTCCATGTATTCTTCGACCTTTGGAGCTGTTTCAACTGCCATAGTTTTTAGAGATTCGTCAAATTCACCCTCTGTTTTAGGAGAAGGTAGTACTGATCCATTATATTTTTCTAGCATAGATGCTGTTCTTGACAGTAGGTTTCCAAGGTCGTTTGCCAGGTCTGAGTTAAGTCTTTGCAGGAACTTTTCTCTTGAGAATGAACCGTCCTGTCCAAAAGAGAACTCTCTCATCAAGAAGTATTTGAACGCATCTATGCCGTAGAGCTCGATTATTGGCTCAGGATATATTACATTTCCCTTTGATTTGGACATTTTGTCTTCTTCAAATAGAATCCAGCCGTGGCCGAATACTTTCTTTGGCAATGGAAGATCTAGTGCCATCAGGATTGCTGGCCAGATTATGGTATGGAATCTGACGATTTCCTTTCCGACCAGGTGTACGTCTGCAGGCCAGAACTTTTTGAAGTTCTCATCGTTATCAGTGCCGTAGCCAAGTGCTGTAAGATAGCATGACAGGGCATCTATCCATACGTAGACAACGTGCTTTTCATCAAATGGTACCTTTACTCCCCAGTCGAAGCTGCTCCTGGAAACGCTTAGGTCATCCAGACCGTCTTTGAGGAAGTTGTTTATCATCTCGTTCTTTCTGCTCTCAGGCTGAATAAATTCAGGGTTGTCTTCATAAAGCTTAAGCAGTTTATCTCTGTACTTTGAAAGCTTGAAAAAATATGCCTCTTCCTTAGCAAGATGAGTCTCTCTTCCACAGTCTGGACATTTATTTCCGTCTACCAGCTGAGATTCTGACCAGAAGGATTCACATGGGGTGCAATAAGCGCCTTCGTATTCGTCTTTGTAGATTTCGCCTTTGTCGTACAGAGCCTTGAAAATATCTGCGATTACCTTTTCGTGAACTGGATCTGTACTCCTTATGAAGGAGTCGTAGTCAATTTCAAGCATCTTCCACAGGTCCTTGATATCTGCAACGATTTTGTCTACGTATGCCTGAGGTGTCATTCCTGCTTCCTGAGCTTTTTCCTGTATTTTCTGGCCGTGCTCGTCTGAGCCGGTTGTGAAGAATACGTCGTAGCCCTGGAGTTTTTTATACCTTTTAATTGTGTCTGCAGCTACTGTGGTGTAGGTGTGCCCAATGTGCAGGTTGTCACTTGGGTAGTAGATTGGTGTTGTCAAATAGAATGTTTTCAAATGGATCATCCTTTCGTTCAAAAATAAAAAGCCCTCTGTCTCATAGAGACGAAGGCGACTTCGCGGTACCACTCTAATTATCCCAGGGCTTCACAGCCGGGATCTCAATAGGTTTCTAACCTTGCATTATAACGGATGCCGCCGTTTCAGCCTACGTATCGGCTGAAAGATTCAGGGGCCATGTTCAAAAGCAGCTTCTGCCCGGATTTCACCGATTCCGGACTCTCTTAGAAAAGGATTGCTTTTTACTCTTCCCTTCGTCATCGAATTTTACGATTAACAAGTATTATAGCTTATTTGGGGGGAAGTGTCAATGGAGCAGTGAATAAGTAATAGTGAATAGTGAATAACAAAAATATTAAAGATTAGATCCCTCGATTTCGCTCGGGATGACAAGAATATTCACTATTCACTATTCACTATTCACTATTCACTGTTCACTGTTCACTGTTCACTAAACTTGACAAGTTTATTTTTTTCGTTTACAATACAGAGACGGTTAAAAATAGTTACAAAATGGTTACAAGTTTTGTAACAAAACTAAGGAGGAAATCATGGACAATAGCAGGACCAAAATGGTCTATAAGGTTAAAGTCCTCTTACTTCTGGCTATAGCAATGACATTATCATTAGGGGTAAGCTCTTTCCAGGGATACGAAGTATACTTAAATGTTGACGGAGTGGTTAAGCAAACTGTCTCCAGATCATCTACTGTAGAAAAGTTTCTTGCGGAAGAGGGAATTAAACTTAAGAGGGGTGCAGTGGTCGAGCCATCTCTTAAATCAACAATCGAGGATAAACTTGAAATTACTATCATAAATCCGAAGAGTTTCAATGTATCAGCCGACGGAAAATCCATTAAGGTTGCAACTCATAACTACAAAGTTAGAGATATACTTAAGGATGCAAAGGTTACTGTCGGACCAAAAGATTTCTCAAAGCCCGGGTTGGACACTGTCGTCAAAGACGGAACCAGCATTGAACTTTTCAGGGTGACTGAGAAAGGCAGAACTGAAGAGATTGCAGTTCCTTACGAAAAGGAAATCATCTCAAATCAGAGAATGGACAGAGGCAAAGTCAATACTCTTCAAGAGGGTAAAGACGGCCTGCGTAAATCAGAATTTAAGGATATTTACATTAACGGTGTGTTCACTTCATCAATAATAATAAGTGATACGATTTTGGTGGAACCAGTTCCACAAATAATCGAAAAAGGCGTCAATAACATCGTGGTTACATCTCGTGGTGAGACGCGTTTCAAGGACTCTTTTGTAATGGAAGCTACTGCATACGACCTTTCTTATGCTAGCACAAAGAAAAGACCTGGTGACCGATACTACGGCATAACTGCCAGTGGGACGAGAGCGCGACCTGGAACTGTCGCTGTCGACCCAAAGGTCATACCACTTGGAACAAAGCTTTACGTTCAGTCACTGGACGGAACGAGAGATTACGGATTTGCTATAGCTGAAGATGTTGGAGGTGCCATTAAAGGCAACAGGATTGACTTATTCTTTGAGTCATCCGGCGAGGTCAAAACATTTGGCCGACGTAATGTAAAAGTGTATATAATAGACTAAAAAAACAGCTGTCAACTTGACAGCTGTTTTCTATTTATGGCTTGATTTCAAACACACAAGAGGATATTCCATGAACCTCCACTCCGTGGGGGTGCCAGTATCCCTGTGCACCTCTGATGATGCCAGTTTCATTGAACAAGCACCTTATCTCCATGTCCAGTATTGTCCTCTTTCCCGCCATCTGAAGGTGCTTTCTTATAGCCAGATGTGGAAGCAGACAACTGTGTCTGTTTGCGTTGTGTATTATCAATAAATAAGTTCCATTTGTCTTTATTGTGTATCCAAGGGTATAGCAGTTTTCCTGACTTTCAATAAAGTCGACAGCCTTTCTTATTTCATCGGCATCGTCCATTTTGAACTCTGGTCTGGATTTTCTAAACTCAATCAAGTCTTTAATAAAGCTAAACAATTCGTAATTCTTCTCTTTAAGACTCCAGTCGATTGCATTTATCGATATTGGCGCGTTATAGCTGTTGGAAAGACCTCTCTTTGTCCTCATAAATTCATTTCCAGCGTGGATAAAAGGAATTCCCATTGAAAAGAATAATATAGAATGAACAAATTTATTGTACCTGATATACTCTTCGTCTGACATTCCTGGAAGTGTCTTTAGAAGCTTATCCTGTAAAATCAGATTGTCGTGAGAATTGGCATAATTAACCGATTCAGATGCCCTGGAAGCAAAGCCAATGTGTCCTTCGTCAAAGAATATTGAACCTGTCGCCCCTGTAGTTATACCTCTTCTCTTATCGAGATTTCCCTGAGCGAAACCGGTACCATAGCCATCGTTGTCTCCTTTTAATGCATCTCTGAAGCTATCGTTAAAAATGCTGAATCCCTTTTCACCCTGTGACCCTCTCGATGTTGTCTTATTGGATGGTAGTACTGTTGCTCCTCCCGTCCAGGGTTCACCATATATCAGTATATCAGGCCTTATGGCTTTAAGCCTTTTAGTTATCAATTCCATAGTATCCAAGTCCATAAGTGCCATCAGGTCAAACCTGAACCCGTCAACTTTAAATTCTCTAGTCCAGTACTCAAGGCTCTCTATTATGAACTTTCTTACCATAGGATCTTCAGTGTTCAACTCGTTACCACATCCAGATCCGTCAGACAGGGTGCCATCTGGCCAGGTCCTGTAGAAGTTTGGGTACAACTGGTTAAAGTTTGAATCTTTTGATCTGAATGTATGGTTGTATACCACATCTAATACGACTCTTAAGCCTGCTTTATGAAGCGACATTATGAGCTCTTTAAGTTCTCTCACCCTAACATGCGGATCGTAGGGATCAGTAGAATATGTCCCTTCTACCGCATTGTAGTGCTCGGGGTCGTAACCCCAGTTGTAGTTGTCGTCTGAGAGCCTAAGCTCTGGCTCTTCCCTTACAGTGATAAAATCGCTTACAGGCATTAAATGGACATGTGTTACCCCAAGTTCTGTTAGGTGGTCTATTCCAGTAGAAAAGTCTTTATATTTAGTTCCTCTCTTTGAAAAAGCCTTAAATGTTCCAGGCTCCTCCACTCCAAAGCTTGGATGTGCAGTAAAATCCTTAACATGTACCTCATATATTATAGATTCTGATATATTGTTAAGCTCAGGCGCTTCATGTTCTTCCCATCCATCAGGATTGGTCTTTGACAGGTCAATAACTGCTGAGCGCATTGAATTGCACGAAACTGCTGTACTGTATGGGTCTGTAATTTCCAGATTATCTTCAATGATATAGGTATAAAATTTACCGTCAAGATCCCCTTCGATTCTCGTTGAAAACACGCCATCTGATTCTTTTGTCATTGGATGCTCAGCTCGTCTGACATGAGAAGCACCCTCATACAGCCTTAGATTTATCTTTTCTCTCAGTGGAGCATATACTCTGAACACAGTTTGCTGGGGCGTGCAAATGGCGCCCAGTGTTTTGTTTGTAGTTTTAATATCTGTTTTAAGCACCATTTAACCTCCTAATCAAATTCCTCCGACACTTTACTTGCATAAAGCTCTACTACAGAATCCGATGCAAATTCTGAAGTCAATATTATACTACCAAGAGATTTTTTATTCCATAAATCCCTATCTAGATACTGCATAGTAATCTCATCCATGCCTCTGACGTACTCAGCCCAGTCCCTCAATACGAAATCATGGTCATTATATTTTAAAAGATCAGTGTTCAGACTTCTAAAAATCTGTTCATCGAACAGCCCTTCTCGCCCCAGGAGAGTTTCGCAGGCTCTTTTCAGTTCTTTATTTCTGTAATAGAATTCGCTCACATTAGCATCGTGATCGTTGTAGAGAACTTGAACTTCCTCTCTTCTACTGCCAAAGAGTTTCATGCTGTCAAAGAAGGAGTAGTTCTCGATAAGCATATTTGTATTATCTCTACTTCCAAAGCCGACTGCTCCACTTATCATGGATGAAAGCCCACCCAGGTGAAGTTCTTCTTTTGAAGGAACCGTCAGCGACTGAACCAATTCAAGAGACGGAATTACAAGCTCTCCCCGCCTTTGAGAAAGGTCTTCTACAAATACCAGCTTTAATTTTCCCTTTATGGCTGGATCTGAGTTTATTACCTTAGATAAACTGTTAATAAGTCTTATTACGAGTTTTGACCGGTAGTCGTGGGCTGCAGCTTTGCCGCCTATTAAAACTACCCTCGGTATCACATCTATATTTGGGTTATCCTTAAGCTCTAAAAATTTGTCTATTACCCAGAGTACCTGCAAAAGCTGCCTGTTGTCATCACTGATTTCTCTAATATGCCCGTCAAAAATTGCATAAGGATCTGTTAAAATTCCATCTTTCTTAAATATTGCTTCTGACAAAGCCTTCTTATTTTCAAGCTTAACGTCTTCAAGTTTTCTTAAAAACACTGAATCCTCACTAAGGTTTGAAAGCTCTTTCAACTTTGCAGGGTCTTCTATAAACCCATCTCCGATTGCTTCCAAAATGAGCTGTCTGAGCCTTGGATTGCCTGATAACAGCCAGCGCCTGTGTGATACAGCAAGCGGATGCCCCAGAGGCGGTCCCTGATAAGCTCCAGCTTTTGCGATGTTTAATAGTCTGACTTCGTCGTCCCAAAGTATTCCAAAGGACTCTCGCTTCTCTTCTTCAGCCCCCACTTCTTCTAGATACCTATGGTGAATCTCCTCAAGGATCATCCACAGCCTTGGAAGCTGCTCCTGAATTAATGAGCCTTCCATTTTAGCCATTACTTTTTCCATGGTATCAATAGGTGCGTAATAGAATACCTTTTTGGTGATTTCCCAAGCTTTGTTCCAAGAAAGCTCAGCATCATCTAATAGTATTCTCAAAAATTCAGGTATTGCAAGGAACATATGGCTGTCGAGCATGAGGAATAGATATCTCTCTGCAATGCTGTCTATGGTTCTACCTGAGGAAAGGTGTTGTCTTACTATATCCTGCATTGCACCACTTACGAGAATATATTCCTGCAAAAACCTCTTTCTATTGTCTTCAGGAAGAGTACCTGCAGGGATGAATCTTCTTGTTAATGAATCGCTTTCAAACAGCCTAAGTTTCAGGGTATAATCATTTTCCCAGCCAGTGTAGGGTAAATCGTAACAGCTTAAAGTGTGGCTTGTTCCATTTTTCTGAGTAAATACCAGGTCGTCCCCTTCTTTAGAGATATCTACAGAACCTCCTGTTATTACTTCAAAGCTTTCTGATCCTTTATACAACCAGTTTTTCCCCCGTGACCACCACTGATCTTCCTTTTCTACCTGCTGACCATCTTCTATCGACTGACGAAAATAGCCCTCTCTATAGAGAAGGCCGTAACCTACTGCATTGTATTTTTTACTGGCAAATGTATCCATAAGTCCATTTGCAAGATATCCCATGTCACTTGAGCCAAGTCCAGGTTCTCTGTCTTCGGCCAAAAGCTCTTGTATATCGCGGCCATGTTCTTTCAGGGCAGCACCAAGCTCATCAAATATTCCAAGATAGTCCAGGTTCTTCTGCAGCATTAAGCCGGGAAGGTGTTCCATAGAAAGATACACTATTACCCTTCCCCTGTCCATTTTTCTTTCAGAAGCGTGAAGCTGCCTTCCCAGAGTCTCCCTCACCAGATACGCTAAGGCTCTGTAAAGCTCTCCTGCAGACGCTTCTTTGATAGTAACTGCACCATGCTGGTAAAGTATATCCTGAAGCTTTTCTGCGGAAGTACTCGTATAGTCTCTCATCGTATCACTCCTGTAGCAGTTCATCATATAATTCAATGTATTTCAAAGCTGACGCATTCCAGCTGTGATCGGCAATCATTGCTTGTTTTATGAGCTCGTTCCACGTCTCTCCTTCCTGGTACACAGAAAGTGCTTCCTTAATTGAGAACAACAACTCATGTGCATTGTAGTTTGCAAAGGAAAATCCAGTTCCCTCGCCTGTAAATCTGTTGTAGGGTTCTACAGTATCCCTTAGTCCTCCCGTCTCTCTTACTACTGGAAGTGTACCGTATCTCATGGCGATAAGCTGTGATATCCCACAAGGTTCGGCAAGAGATGGCATTATAAAAATGTCTGTGCCTGCATACACCAGATGCGACTCACTTTCGTTAAAGTAGATGTGCGAAGACACCTTGTCTGGGTATTTCCACTGAAAATGCCTGAACATGTTCTCGTACTCAGGGTCTCCGGTTCCCAAAACGACTAACTGAATGTCTTCTTTTAGCAGTTCATCCAGAATGTACCTGACCAGGTCCAGACCCTTCATTGCCACCAACCTTGTTACCATTCCAAGGATGGGAACTTCCTTTTTCTCTGGGAGGTCAAAGTGTCGTTGCAGAGCTTCCTTGTTCATCGCCTTGCCCTTTAAGTCTCGGACTGTATAGTGATAGGGCAGCCTCTTGTCGTCTTCTGGATTGTATACTTCGTAATCTATGCCATTGATAATTCCTTTAAGCTTCCATTCATTTTTCCTTATTATTCCCTGGAGATTCTCTCCATAGAACTCATATCGTATCTCTTCAGCGTAGGATTCGCTAACCGTTGTAAGTTTGTCGCAGTAGACTATCCCTGCCTTCATAAAGTTTATGGAGTCGTAGAATTTTAAACCATTGTCTATAAAGTACTCTGCTGATAGACCTGCAAGCTGCATAAGAGACTGTGGGAATACACCTTGATACTTGAGGTTGTGGATGGTGAAAACAGTCTTCATATTTGAATAGAAATCGTCGCCTTTTGCATAGTCTTTAATATATAAAGGCACCAATCCTGTGTGCCAGTCATTTGCATGAACAATGTCTGGCTGTAAGTCCAGTATCTTTAGCATTTGAGCTATTGCACGGCAGAAAAACACGAATCTTTCTCCATCGTCTCCCTGTCCGTAGATTTTATCCCTGTAAAAGTAAAACTGATTGTCTATGAAAAGGAATTTAACACCGTCTTTTTCCAGGGAAAAGACCCCTGCATACTGATGTCTCCAGTCCAAATCGACGTAGAAAAACGCTTCGCGCTTCATACTCTCCCTATATACATCTCCAATGAGTGTGTAAAGCGGAAGAACTACGTATACTTCGTGTCCATCCTTTGCAAGTGCTTTAGGAAGAGACCCTGCCACATCGGCAAGACCTCCGGTCTTTATAAAAGGAGCAGCTTCTGACGCTGCGTAGAGTATCTTCATGTAATCACTCCTTTTTTAGCACTTGTTTTTTCTCGACCACATATGGCATAAGTGAGCTTCCGGCTATCCTTACTCCGTCTCCCACCACTGCCTCTTTGTCGAGGATAGAATTTACTACAAGTGCATTCTCTCCTATTTCAGCTTTCTGCATTATAATCGAATTCTTTACAACGGCACCTTTACCTATCTTAACTCCTCTGAAAATTATAGATGTGTCTACGGTACCTTCGATGAAGCATCCGTTTGCAACGAGGGAATTTTGAACATCGGAGGTCTCAGTGTACAGAGTGGAAGGCTCGTCTTTTGTCTTTGTAAATATTGTGCCTTTCTCGTAAAACAGATCCTGTGATACATTCTTTTTCAAAAGGCTCAGGTTAGCATCGTAGAAGCTCTTCATGTTCTTGATATCTTCAACGTGTCCTCTGAACTCAAATGTATTTATATTTAACTTGTCCTTGTTCTTAATTACAGCTTCTTGAAGATAATTTGTATTCCCTTTTTCAACAGATTCCATTACAAGTTTTATAAATACGTCCTTCTTTATAAATCCCATCTTCAGGAACATGTTGAATGTCTCTTCTAGCCCTAAGTTTATACCTATATTCTCCAAAGATCCATCGTCATTTATTGTCATTTTCTCTGAATTAATGTATTTGCCCCACGGATCTGAAATTTTCTTGTAAAACAGCGTAGCATCGGCATTAGTTTCCTTGAAATATTTAAACGCTGAAGTCAAGTCTACCTTTGCTATAATATTTGGCTGCATAAGGAGAAGGTATTTCTCCCTGGTCTGCTCAAAAAAGTCTATTGCTGAATAGAATTGTGCTATATCACTATCTCTATTTTTAGTAAGTTCTGTCGTAACTGGAGGAAACAGGTATAGTCCAGAAAATCTACGATTCAAATCCCAGGGCTTTCCGTCTCCCAGATGGTCCATTATAGACCTGATTTTTTCGCCTGTAAAAATTGCTATTGTCTTTATGTCGTGATTTACCATGTTCGATACCGCAAAATCAATCAGCCTGTACCTTCCGCCAAAGGGGAGCATGCTGACTGGCCTGTGTATGCAAAGTGGTCCAAAGCTGCTTTCTATGTTTGCGCCGCTGATTATTCCAATGCATCGTTCCATTTCACGCCCTCCTATTCTTTGCATATTTCGTTCTCAGACACCAGGTATACGCCGTCATCGTCATCATACCCTATGACAGCACCCTCTTCGACTGTTACACCTTCAAGAATGACTGCTCTTCTGACCTTTGCACCTTTTTTAATTACGCAGTCTGAAAGTATAATTGAGTCTTCGATCACTGTATCTTCTTCTATAATTACATCGCTGAATATTATACTTCTCCTCACGTCGCCCTTTATGTAGCAGCCCTCGTTTACAAGAGAATCCTTAATATTTGAACCTCTGGCTATATACTGAGGTGGAAGATTTCTTGTCCTTGTGTATATCCTCCAGTCCTTGTCGTAAAGGTTTAGCGTATTTGCTGGATCTAAAAGGTCCATGTTGGATTCCCAGTAGCTTCGCACTGTTCCTACATCCTTCCAGTATCCGTCGAACACACAAGTATACATTCTCTTTCCCTCAGAAAGCATCAGCGGAAGTACATTCTTTCCAAAGTCATGGTCAGAATCAGGGTTTTGCGCATCTTTTATTAGATAGTATCTCAATATATCCCAGTTGAACATATATATTCCCATTGAGGCTAAATTATTCTTAGGGTTTTCAGGTTTTTCTTCAAATTCATTTATTCGACCGTCTTCGTCCACGTTTATTATTCCAAATCTAGGAGCATCCTCCCACGGAACCTCCATCACCGCAATGGTACAATCTGACTCCTTCAGTATATGCTTTTCTAGAAGATTATTGTAGTTCATTTTATATATGTGATCTCCAGAGAGAATCAGCACATACTGCGCCTCTTGCTCGTCGATGTAGTCAATATTTTCGAATACTGCATTTGCCGTTCCAGTATACCACCTTCCGCCGTCTTCAGATGTAAATGGCGGAAGCACCCTAAGGCCGCCAATATTTCTGTCGTAGTCCCAGGATGATCCGATGCCTATATGGGTGTTGAGCAAATATGGCTTATACTGAGTCAGTATCCCTATATTTTCGATGCCCGAGTTTGTTGCGTTGCTGAGTGCAAAGTCTATTATGCGGTATTTGCCTCCAAAAGGCACTGCTGGCTTTGCGATTTTTCTGGTCAGAGCCTTGAGTCTGGAACCCTGTCCGCCTGCCAGAAGCATTGCGACTACTTTGTTCTCAATCATGTTGGTCCCCCCTTGTCTTAATGTATCTTTCAGCTCTTCCTGTCAAGCTTAAGGTATATTGCGGCCAAAGGCGGCAAGTCCAGCTTTATATGAAGCTCCCTGCCGTGGAAGGACCCCTCTTGTGTCTTGTATCTTCTGACCCTTTCAGTGCTTCCACCATATCTCTTATGGTCGCTGCTTAACACTGTTTTGTAGGTGCCTTCCTCCAAAATCCCTATTGGATAATCCGGTCTTGGAACCGGCGTAAAGTTGAAAATGCATATAAGTCTTTCTCCGTCGCTGTCAAGTCTTTCAAAGGCGATGACACTTTCGGCGGCGTTTGAATTGTCAATCCACTGAAAGCCTTCCCAGGAGTAGTCCCTTTCGTATAAGCATTTTTCTTCTCTGTATAGTTTGTTTAAGTCTTCAGTAAACTTCTGAATCTTTTTGTGCGTTTCGTACTCTAACAGCTTCCACTCTATCGACTCGTATTCCCTCCACTCAATAAATTGAGCTATCTCATTTCCCATGAACAATAATTTCTTGCCGGGATGAGCGTACATATATTGGTACAAGAGCCGGAGACTGGCAAATTTCTGCTCGTAACTTCCAGGCATTTTGTCTATCATACTCTTCTTGCCGTGGACAACTTCGTCGTGGCTGAAGGGAAGTATGAAGTTCTCTGAAAATGCGTACATCATTGAAAATGTCAAAGCTCCATGGTGGTCTTTTCTAAATACTGGGTCGAGCTCCATATACTTCAGTATGTCGTTCATCCAGCCCATGTTCCACTTAAAATTGAAGCCAAGACCTCCAATATCGACTGGATGACTGACCATTGGCCAGGCTGTAGATTCCTCAGCAATCATCATGGTATCTGGATAGCTTTCGAATATTACCGTGTTAAGCTTTTTAATGAATTCAATGGCTTCAAGGTTCTCTCTTCCACCGTATTGATTTCGAATGTCCTTGCCACCAAAATCCAGGTACAGCATATACGCCACCGCATCAATTCTCAGTCCGTCTACGTGGTAGTAATCGTGCCAATACATAGCATTGGATATCAAGAAGGACACTACCTCTGGCTTTGAATAGTCGAAGTTCAAAGTACCCCACTGGTCATTTTCTGCTTTTGCCTTGTCCAGTGACTCGTATAGGTAAGTTCCATCGTACCTTGCCATGGCGTAATCGTCTTTGCAGAAGTGGGCTGGTACCCAGTCCATAATGACTCCGATTTCATTCTGATGACAGATGTCTATGAGATACATCAGGTCTTTTGGAGTTCCAAATCTGCTGGTAGGTGCAAAATAGCCTGTCACCTGATATCCCCAGGAAGCATCCAGAGGGTATTCAGATACAGGCATAAGCTCTATATGGGTAAAACCCATCTTCTTTACGTATTTAACAAGCTCCTTAGCCAGTTCCACATAAGAATACTGAACATTGCCTTCTTTTTGTTTCCAAGAAAGAAGGTTAACTTCGTATATGGATACGGGCTTGTCGTACAGAGATTTCTTTCTCTTTTTCATCCAGTCGCGGTCATTCCACTTATATCCCTTTATGTCGTACACTTTGGAATCGGTCAGAGGACGAGTGTCGGAATGGAATGCAAAAGGATCCTGTTTCATCCTAACTTCGCCATCCTGGGTGACTATTCTATACTTATATTTGTCGTATTCATTGGCGCAGGTAATCACAATGCTCCACAATCCACTGTCCTTTATCTTCCTCATGGGCATGGCGAAGTCATCCCACTGATTGAAATCGCCAGTGAGGTAAACTTCTTTTGCAGCAGGTGCCCATACCACAAATCTATGCCCCTTTATTCTGCCCTTTTTATATGGGTGAACCCCGAGGAATTCATAGGCCTTATAAAAGGTGCCCTCGTGAAACAAATATGCGTCCAGAGCGCCGTCGTCTATGTAATGGATAGTGTTGTTCATTATGACACTCCTCTCTTAAGCGCCACATTCATATTATTTTATATATCTATACCCCAAAAAAGTCTCTTCTTTCCTTATATGGTTCTTTTTTACGAGTAAATTCAGCTTTTCTTCCAGCCTGTCTCTCGTCAAAGTTATGCCTTCCTCTTTTTCCAGTTCAGTTATTACGTTCAACATATCAGATTCCATTATGGGCAATTTCTTAAGTATCATCTCAATATATTTGTCGTCGTCCTCTTTTACTTTTTCCTTAAGTTCATCAAATGGGTTCAAAGTGTGCGGACTTGAACTATAAGCTGCTCGTATCCGTGCAAATATCGTCCTGCCTACTGCGGCGGAAGAAATGAACACATCACCAGTCCTAAGGTATGGCAGTCTCTTGGCTTCTTCACCAGTTATATCGGTCTCTTCTTTTATGGTATCTATGTCAGATGCACGAACAGTCCTGAATATGAGTTTTGTGTTAAGCTGTGCAGTTACGGTTTCATCTAAAAGAGTAGGTCTCTGGGTTGCAAGCACGAGAAATACGCCGTATTTTCTGCCTTCCTGAGCAATCTCCTTAATTATCTGCTTCGAAGGAGATTCATAACCCTTTGGAGCGAAGTTGTGAGCTTCGTCTGTCACCAAAATAAAGGGTGGAAAGAAATCCGTTGGAAGTTTTTTGTATAAAGCATCTTTGTAATCCCTTCTCCTGTGGTATAGGCTGTTTAGAAGATAGGTTCCATAGACTTGTAGTATCCTGGTGCTGCCCTGGATTACGACCAGTTTTCCATCCATCAGACTGTCTTCAATTCTTCTGCTGTCGCTGGAGAAGATCCCTTCTCCATATAGTCTTCTTAGTCTCCACAATACTCCTCTTACTGAGCTGTAAGGGCAAGCCTTATCGTAGGATATGTAGAGCTCACGCCTTTGCTCCCAGGCTTTTCGCTCTTCGCCGTCGGATTCAGCTATTCGCCTTTCAATCTTTTCTAAAGAGCCTTCCTCCTGAGCTTCAGAGAGCATCTGAAGTCTGTTTGAAAAGCCTGTATACGAATTTCGACGTCCAAATAGAACATCCACCACGTTGTTCATTGCATCAGAAAGTGGACTTGCGGCATCCAGAAGGTTCTTAAGATCGCCTGCAGTAAGGTCTTCAAACTTGACTCCAACGTGAGAGCCAACCTGATAGCAGTTAAAGCTGTCGTAAAAGTCAGCCTTTCTTTCGTCAAAGTAGTCTGGTGATTCTGAAAAGTCCATTTCGTAATGGGGATCCAGAACTATTGTAGGAATGCCCTTGTCCATTATCTCTTCGAGAAGTACCCTTAGACCAAATGATTTCCCAGAGCCAGAGCCACCAAATACACCTATGTGCGGATAGTGGTGCATTGATCTGATGTCCATAATGTAGGGCAGTTCGTTCTGAGGCTTCAAGCCGGTTTCCTCGTAAGTATAAAGTAAATCTCCGTATTCAGGGTCCATATCCTGGGCTACGTCGTCTGTATTTCGTATTACACCAAGAATAAGTCCATCATCAGGACGGGTTCTAAGCATAAGGCTCTTGATTTCGTCAAAGAGAGGAAGCCTGGCATCTGAGCCAGTCTGCACAGGGTACAGAGCTTCGTTTAGAAGTCTTACCTTTGCTATGTATATTGTATCTTCATCTACATCGTAACCCAGAGCCTTAAGGCTCTCCAGCACAGATGAATCCACAAAATCGCCATATATATTCAGTGGGATGTATCTATTGAAGGTTCTGGCCTCGACAACTTCGCCAAGAAGATCGCCCTGGACGGGGTCTTGGACCATCAAAAATTCGTTTATTCTGAAGTTACGCTCTCTTGAACCAATGTAAAACTCCTGCTGAGTAGTAATGCCTACGACTTTCAACACAATTCCACCTTTCCTTTAACTCCTCTTCTCTCTCTCCGATACGAAGTATTTCTCGTATACTCCTCTGTCCAAGTATCTTTCAAGCATTGCTTTCATCATATCGTCTGAGATTTTTACTTCTTTGTCTATTATATCAAGCCACAATGGTACTCCTCTGCTGTTTTCAGGCGTTAATGTCAATACAAGTCTCGCCATTTCCTTCAGTCTGTGCTTCTGGCTGTGAATTATATCTATTCCGATTGCCATAGGTGATAATGAACTCCTTATAAATCCAGAACCAAGCATGGGTTGTTTTTTGTTAATTTCGTCTGAAACTATCAGAAATTCTCCGTATTCCAACAAACCAAACAGCAATTCTCTGTCATAGAGGACGATTTTAATCTGTGGAATATCTTCTTTTATTCTGTCCCCTATGGATGATGTCTTAATGTCTTTAATAACTCCGATAAGTATTGTTCCTGTCTCTTCGCAGAGCTCCACAAGTTTCTTCCAACTTTCTGCTGCGTATATATGGTATCTTATAAGTCCTCCGTCCATTATTAGAGCATATGGTCTATGCTCTTTGACGCTTTTAATTCCGGCTTCAGCTTCAATGGTTGCCAGTCGTGTATTGCGCTGTTCTTTGTTGACCTCTTCGTCTTTAGAAGTACTTTTTGGCGGTGGATCGTCCAGTATCGGAGTATACACCTGACTTAATATTGCAGGATTGTCTCTTTGCACTGTCGATTTAGCCATCGCCTGATAAATTTCAATGAAATGAGGGTAACTGCCTCCAGCTCGGTTTACAGATCCATCTACACCTGCAACTCCGCCATTTCGCTCCATTTCTAAAAGTTCCTCGTTTGTCAGCTTCTGAATCATTTCTATGGTGCCCACGTTGTCGTTTACAAAATTTCTTAGAATTGATTTGTCACCATCCATGACTTGCATTTCTTGCCGTTTTATTGATTTATTTACTTTTTCGAGAAGATTTTTGATATCTTTATTTATAGAATCCATTCCAGCCTCCACTTTATTATGCTACCACTTGAATGTGTGTTGACTAATTTTTACATATATGTTAATATATTCCCAAGGTTTAAAACCTAATTGGGAGGTGTATCATGAAATCAACAGGCATTGTACGTAAGGTTGACGAACTGGGCAGGGTTGTCATTCCCATAGAGCTCAGGAGAAATCTTGAAATTCTGGTCAAGGATCCTCTTGAGATTTTTGTGGATGAAGACAAAATAATCCTGAAAAAATTCTCGCCGTCCTGCGTCTTTTGCGGTGAATCAAAGGGAATTAAGGAATTTAAGGGAAAAAATGTCTGCCCTGGCTGTATAAAAGATCTTAAATCTGAATAACCAAGTAGACAGGCACTTAGTTAAATCTGAGTGCTTTGCTATTTGCCAATTTTTAAGCTTATGGCGTATACTTCATTCTTCGGAGTTCCTGTCGCTTCACTGACCATTTTAATCGCATCTTTCTTGGTATGCCCTTCAGCTACAAGTTCTCGCAACATACTTTCAATATCGTAATCTTCCTTTTTTATCTTTGCACCTTCAACTACTATGACAAATTCACCTTTTAACTCTCTTGATTGTGCCTCTTTCAACACATCCGAAAGATTCCCTCTGATGGTTTCTTCAAATTTCTTTGTAAGTTCACGTGAGAGCGATATCTTTCTATCCCCTAAAATATCTTCCATATCTGCAAGGGTTTCTACTATTCTGTGGGGACTTTCATAAAAAATTATGGTTCTCTGCTCATCTTTTAAAGTGTTCAGAGTCTTTTTTCTGTCTGAGCTCTTTGAAGGTAGAAATCCTTCAAATGCAAATCTGGCTGCTGGAAGACCTGAAATTACGAGTGCTGTTATTAGAGCTGATGCTCCAGGAAGCCCAATCACTTCTATTCCAGATTCTATTGCAAGTCGAACGAGGTCTTCTCCCGGGTCAGAAATCCCTGGCATCCCAGCATCCGAAACCAGCGCCACTGACTTCCCATTGCTTAATATTTCTATGAGAAGCTCGCCCTTTTCTCTTATATTATGCTCATGATAACTTGTGAGCTGTTTTCTTATGCCCAGGTGATTTAGAAGTATCTTCGTATGTCTTGTGTCCTCTGCGGCAATTATATCTGCAGTTTTTAGTATTTCAATTGTCCTCAGGGTAATATCTCCCAGATTCCCAATAGGCGTTGGACATATGTAGAGCTTTCCAGCTTCCATAAAATCACCTTTCTATTCCGTAAATATCATAGATTTCTTCGTTATAGTTTCCATCTTTATCGTATATTGTCACTGGTAAATCGCACTTGAAGTCTCTTTTTCCATCCTTTACTCCTTCTATGAGAAACAAATTGGATGGCTTGCCTGGTTTTGGATATACCCAGCAAATCCGTTTTGGTTCTATTCCGTTCTCTCTCATCGCACACAGCACGTCGACAAGCCTATTGGGTCTGTGAACCATAAAAATCTTTCCCAGTGGCTTGAGGAGAACTGCAGAAACTTCTACTATATCCTCAAGAGTACAGGCAATCTCGTGCCTTGAATAGGCGTGGTTTTCAGATGGGTTGACGAGAGCCGAACCACTTTTCATATATGGAGGGTTGGTTATAATGGTGTCTGCCGATGCTTTAGCAAATATTAAAGGCAGTTTTTTTATATCCGTATTGAGTATTTTGATCCGATCATCCAGTTTATTTAAGTATACACTTTTTTCAGCCATCTGAGCTACTCTTTCCTGTATTTCAACCCCGTAGATAACTTCAACGTTCTTATCGGCCGCTATCCTTAAAGGAATTATCCCAGTTCCTGTTCCAAGGTCCAGTACTGTTCCCTTTGGTTTTGCAAACCAGGATAGTAGTATTGCATCAACCCCATATGAAAACATCTCTCTGTCCTGATATATTTTGTTTGTCGTACCAGGTACGATATCTAACCTTTCCATATCTTTCCTCCGAATATTAATGTATATGAAAAAAGACCCAACTGGGTCTTTTTGCATTTCAATAAGTACTACTCTGGCTGCGGTGCGTCCACTGGACAAACACTTGCACATGCGCCACAGTCGATACATTTATCTGGATCGATTACGTAAATTTCACCTTCTGAAATTGCGTCAGTTGGACACTCAGGAAGACAAGCTCCGCAAGCGATACAGTCGTCAGTAATATGATATGCCATTAATTTTCACCTCCAAGAGAAAAATATATCTGTATATATAATAACAGAATTTTTAACAATTTCAAATACAAAAATTACATCAGTCCAGACTTGCAAAATCTTCTACAAGTGCATCGTCGTATTTATCGCCACTTCGCTGATAAGATGGGTCAAATTTACCTGTAGTTTCAATTTCTTCGACTTGATATTGGAATATATCTTCTGTCCCATCTTTCAACTTAACTTTTGCCTTGACCCTCTCTAGAAGAGTATAGGTGTCTATTATTACACCTTTGCCATGTGGCGTCGTTACAATCGCACCGACAGTAGGCATTTTTTCAAGCAGTTCTTCGTATGTGTCCTGCTCGTATTTCAAACAGCACATAAGTCTTCCGCAAAGTCCTGAAATCTTGGTTGGATTCAGCGACAGAGACTGTTCTTTTGCCATTTTTATGGACACGGGTGCAAAATCGCCTAAAAATCTTGAGCAGCATACTACCTGTCCACAGGGTCCCACTCCGCCAACCATTTTTGCTTCGTCTCTTACTCCAATCTGTCTAAGCTCAATCCTGGTCTTAAATACTGCTGCAAGGTCCTTTACAAGGTCGCGAAAATCAACCCTTCCATCTGCAGTAAAGTAGAATATGACTTTATTGTTGTCGAAAGTGTATTCGACGTCAACGAGTTTCATTTCAAGACCGTGCTCTTCTACTTTTTTCTGACATATCTCGAGGGTTTCCTGTACCTTTGCTTTGTTACTTCTATGTATTTCGAAATCTTCATCAGTCGCAAGTCTTAACACTTTCTTAAGAGGCATGATTATTTCCTCTTCCGGCACTTCTCTTGGCCCTATAACTACGTGCCCAAACTCTATGCCACGTGCTGTTTCGACTATGACAAAGTCATTTTGTACTATTTCTATTTTGTCTGGGTCAAAATAATATATCTTCCCAGCTTTTTTAAATCTAATTCCTACTACCTGAACCATCAAAACTCCTCCTGTATTTTAAGCAACATTGTCTCTATGGACAACTGGTAATTTACATTCATCGACACATTCATTGACGTGTCCATTATCTTCTCTATTATACCATTAATTTGCTCAAAATCCATACGAGATTGTAACGATATCAGAGCCAGTTTGTCGCTGTTTAAAATGAGATTCTCATTTTCAGCCGCTTTGTAGAGAAGCAGGTCTCTAAACCACAACAAAAAAACATTGAGAACCCTGTCTATTTTGTCTTTGCGCTGAGCAAACCAGTCCTCTGAACTAAATATTATATGTCTTTCTCCCTTTAACAAAGCATCTATCAAGTCTATTATATAATCTCTGTCTTCAAAAAATTCCTGCTCTTCCAATAAACTTATGGCTCTTCCTGGGGAACCTGCCGTAAACCCTGCCAGAAACGCAGCTTTCTTTTCATCGGCATTATATCCTGTGACGAGCATATTCTTTATGTGACTTACGTCGACGGGATAAAACCTTATGTTCTGACCTCTTGATCTGATCGTTGGAAGCAGGTCTTTTGAACTGGATGTTACGAGGATTATATGAGCATATGATGGAGTTTCTTCCAGAGTTTTAAGCAATGCATTTTGCGACTCTCTGTTCATTGTATGCGCTTCGTCCATAAGAAATACTTTCTTTTCGGACTCAAAGGGTGACATGGCTATATTCCTGATAATCTTTTCTACCTCTGGCAGCCTTATCATTCCTCTTTCGGGAGAGGTCTCATGATAATCAGGATGAGAATCCGAGTCAAATTTTCTACAGGATGTACATTCTCCGCATGGTAACTCTTTTTTCTGCAAGCAAAGAAGGGTTTTAGCAAAAACCCTTCCAATAGTCTTCTTTCCTAATCCCTCTTCGCCTTCAAATATATAAAAGTGACTTATATTCCCGTTTTGTACTGCTCTCTTAAGGCCTTCAATAACTACTTCGTGCCCTATTATATCTTTGTATTCCATACGTTAAATCCTCTCATAGCCTTTTATAGGCATGACAAACATATTGGCTCTTACGGTTACCTCTTCTGAGCCATTCTTAACTTTTCTATTGCTGCACTGGCTGGCTATGAGCTCTGTTATCTCGTCGACTCTGTCGTCTTCGACTCCAACGAGGAGTGTCGTATTCCCACCCTTAAGAAAACCACCAGTTGAAGCCAGCTTTGTGGCTCTGATTTTTTCAGCCATCAGTGCCTTCACTACTTTCATGGAGAACTCATCTTCGATGATGGCTACTATCAGTTTCATAGAAACCTCCTATATCCTTACGTGTTTTTCAACGTCGAGAACGAATACTGTAGCCCCTCCGACCTTGACCTCAAGTGGATACGGAATATAAGTATCACCTGGCATGGTAACAGTCAAAAGCGAGGTGGTTATCTCTCTGGTCCTGCAATTGTCCTCAATCACTTTGATAATGTCGTCGACCTGGTCGTCTTCAACTCCGCTCAGAAGGGTTGTGTTTCCTGCTTTTAGAAATCCCCCGGTAGATGCGAGTTTTGTTATTCTGTACTCCTTCTCCATAAGCTCCTCTATTAAACCTGGAGCGTCCTGATCCTGAACGATGGCAACTATTAGCTTCATAATGTCTCCTCCTTCGCTTTCAGCACCTTCTCGAGGGCTGTAATGGTTTGGGTGTAAACTTCGTCTATTGGTTTATGTGCATCAATCATTACTATATTTTCAGGATACATCTTCAAGAGAGTCATGTACCCTTCATACACTCCTTTGTGAAATGCGCCACCCTCTACTTCCAGTCTGTCGCCGCCTGCGCTGGTCTTTCTTAAAAGAGTCACTTCGGGATCAACGTGGAAGAACAGTATAAGGTCAGGCTTCATACCTCTTAATCCAAATTCGTTAATCGACTTAACTTCAGGGATTCCAAGCCCCCTGCCAACTCCCTGGTAAGCAAGGCTCGACAGTAGAAATCTGTCGCATACTACAACTTTCCCATTTTCAATTTCAGGCTGGATTTTCTCATGAACGTGTTGAGCTCTTGCGGCAGCATAAAGAAGCGCCTCTGTCTCTGCACCCATATTCACATTTTTGATATCCAGTATTATGCTCCTAATCTCTTCGCCGATGGTGGTACCTCCGGGTTCTCGAGTAATTATAGCATCAATCCCTTTTTCTTCAAGATACTTCCCAATCTTTTCAATCATGGTGGATTTGCCTGATCCGTCAGGTCCCTCCAGCGTGATGAATAGTCCCCTCATATAAACAGCTCCCTATTCTACAACCACTACGTGGTCTTTTTCTTTACCCATCAGCCCCACAACTTCTATGCCGTTATCCATTAAAAACAGCACGTGTTCGTATATTTCGTGGGTCATTTCCTCTCCGGGCACAATTAACGGTATTCCCGGAGGATATGGGATTATTGGTGCTGCAGAAATTCTGCCTATTGCATCCTTCAACTCAACTTGCTGTTTTCTACCATAATATGCATCAGCAGGTCTCATTATTACTTTTGGAACCGGCATTTTTACATTTACCCAGTTGATTTCCTCATAAGCACAGTTTTTAGCCAGGTCCTCGATAGCTTCTGTAACTCTCTTGAAGTCTTCATCATCATTCATCAGGCTCGTCAACAGAAGTCCATAGTAGAAATCTGCCATCTCCAGCCTTATATTATAGTCCGTTCTAAGCTTCTTTTTGACCATTGAGCCTCGGACTCCATCAATATTTATCAGTATTTTAGTGTTGTCTTTTGCATAAATAGTAGGATCCTCAGGATCACCTGTAAATACATCAACTCTAGGAATTTTATTCAATTTCTCAATTAGATTGTCTATCTTTATGATGCTGTCATCCAGCTTCTTTCTTCCTTCTTCGCTGTCCATGTAGGCAACGGCCATCTCATTGGATAGCGTAAACAGATATGATGGACTTGTAGTAGTGTAAAGCTGATATCTGTCCCTCAATTTGTTCAGGTCTATCCTGTCAGTACCAACGTGAATCATCGAAGTCTGTGTCAGACTTGGAAGAGTTTTGTGAGTGCTGTGGATGACTATATCTGCCCCTGCTTTAAGTGCTGGTATGGGCAATTTATCTGTAAATGACATATGAGGTCCGTGTGCTTCGTCAACCATCAATATCCTGTTGTGTTTGTGAACTATCTCAGCAATTTTAACAAGGTCTGAACAGACCCCGTAATAATTTGGATACGTCATGACAAATGCCTTGATCTCAGAATCATTAGCCAGAGCCTCGTCAATATCCTCTGGAAAAAGCCCCGTCAGAACATTGTGATTCTCATTGTAGTAAGGATACACATAAACTGGCTGAAGCTGGTTTAAAATCAGCGCATTGTATACTGCCTTGTGGCAGTTTCTTTGAATGAGAACTTTGTCTCCTGGTTTTGTTATCGTAGCCAGTGCGATGTATATGCTGCCTGTAGAACCGTTCACCGCATAGTACGTCGCCTTTGATCCAAATACCCTTGCGGCGTTTTCCTGCGACTCCTGAATAATTCCCCGCGGTTCCAGCAGGTTATCCATTCCATCAACTTCGGTTATATCAGCATATGGAACAAAATCTGCCCATTGCATGATCGTGTTCTTGCCCTTGTGACCGGGCATATGGAAAGAAACGGATTTTTCTTCCATAAGATTCTTAAGTGCATCAAAGACTGGCGTCTTCATTTCTTGAG
This sequence comes from Gudongella sp., assembly GCA_034004165.1. Taxonomy (GTDB): domain Bacteria; phylum Bacillota; class Clostridia; order Tissierellales; family Tissierellaceae; genus Gudongella. The sequence continues at coordinate 35,701 of JAVEXI010000005.1, forward strand.
CTCATCCTCCTGGGTTTATGAGTAAATATCGGTAATATTATAACTCAAAGCTTAATATAAATAAACAATTATTTTAGCATTTGTAAACTTGGTTCTATTGTACAAAAGGTACTTTTTCACCACATTCTTTGCAGTGTCCATCCACAATTCCCACTACTTTTCCGTACGGACTTCTATCAATTAGAAGGCTTTCACAGTAAGGGCATCTGGTATCGTTATTCACTCCGTAGACATTTCCGATATAGACGTAGTTCATCCTCTTCTTTGCTATTTCTCTCAGGCTATTCAGAGTGCCAGGAGAAGTAGGAGGATCTGTCATCCTGTGACTTGGATGATATCTGCTTAAGTGAAGTGGGATATCTTTTGAAATTCCAGACAAAAATTCAGTCAATTCTTCCATTTCACCAAAAGAGCTGTTTCTTCCCTCTATAACCAGTGTTGTCACCTCTATATGAGTCTTTGCGGCTGCAGTGGCTATGGTCTTGAGAACTGGAGTAAGAGTTCCCTTGCAGATGCTTTGATAGAATTCATCTGTCATCGACTTAAGGTCAATGTTCATGGCATCAATATATGGGAGCAGTTCTTCTAGCGGCTCCTGATTAATATATCCGTTTGTTACCAGAACATTTGCCAGACCTCTCTCTTTGGCAAGCTTCGCTGTTTCAAGCACAGACTCAAAAGATACTACAGGTTCGTTATAGGTGTAAGCGATTCCAATTGATCCTTTAGATCCTGCCAGACTTACTATATCCTCTGATGAAACTTCTACAAAATTATCGTGGGTCGATATCAATTCCCAGTTTTGGCAAAAGTCACATCCCAGGTTGCATCCATAGCTGCCAAAAGAAAATATCATCTGTCCAGGTTTAAAATGGAATAATGGCTTCTTTTCAATCGGGTCATAATTGTAAGCTGTCACCCGGTTATAGCTCAATGCAAAGAGCTTACCTCCAATATTTTGCCTTACTCCGCATACACCCTTCTGCCCTTCTGACAGCCGGCAGTTATGCGGACACAAAGTGCAGTGTAAGTATTTGCCTTCAGCTGTATAATAAAGAGCTTCTTTCATTTTAACCAGCTCCTAATAAAACCTGTTTACTTTGAATCGTTCTAAAGTGTAATCTTCATCCTCACCTATTCCAGCTTTTCCAAGGGCTATGCGCACCTGCTCCTGTGCTGTGTCAACACCCTCCAACATTGGCAGAAGCAACCCCTTTCTAAAGCCTTTCTTCACTATTACCCCAAATTTATCGGGGTCTAACTCTTCAACAGAGCTGATAGGCTCTGCAGGCATCAGCACATCTACAGAATAAGTCAGCTCATTTAATTCATCTTCTTCTACAGCTGGAAATCTAGGATCGTGGGTTCCAGCTTCCACTGCAAAATGAATTATCTCCATAGCAGTACACTCCATTTGAGCTGATGTTGCCCCTATGCATCCCCTGAGGGTTCCATTTTTCTTAAGTGTGACAAATACAGGTCTGGACTCTTCCAACAGTTCTTCACTAATCTCTGGTGGTACTTCTATATATCCCCCAGTCCTGATGTAATGTTCGAGACTCATTCTTGCGAGATGGACATGTTCGCTCTCATTTTCTCTCTTTTCAGAAAGTTTTTGTGCCTGGGATTCTTCAATTGAACTGAGGATGTCGCTATTTATTCTCTCCCCAGGATATAAGGCAGCTACTCCATAGCCAACTCCAAAGGGCCCCTCGTAAGATAGCACATCGGATGTGAGTTCGTAAGGACTTAAGATTCCAGCAAGAATCATAAGAGACCTTAAACCACATTCGCCTGCTTCTTCGGCGATGTCAGCATCAAAGTTAGTTATAGCTTCCAGGTCACAATTTTCAATAGCTTCCATTATAGACTTGTCAAAAATCGGTCCTTTTGGATTGAAACTGTATGGTCCACTGTCTAAGAGCCTATGAGAGAGATCTCCACTGGCTATTACAGTTACATCCTTTTTTTGCTGGATTATGGCCTTTTCAATCTGCCGTCCAAAGAGATACAATTCCTTTGGAGACAAAATTCCGTATGTTATGTGAACTATATCAAAATCGGAATACTCCTTCTCAATAAAATGCAGTGGCACCAGGGCACCGTGATCCAGTTTTCCATCCAGCCCGTAGCGTTTGTACATTTCCTTAGTCATCTGCGCAACTGGGATATTTTCCGACAGGCTGTTCTTTATTATTTGATAGACCAGGTCCTGATTGTTGGCATAGGAATAAGACAGTTTGCTGTGCCCAAACTGTCCAAAATCTCCTTTAAGTTCGAGCTCTGTAGAAATTGCATTTGCATCTGAAAATACTGGCCCGTGAGGTGTAATGAGAAGTATTGTCTGCGGCATTGCTTCTGCAATCTTTCGTCCCACTTCTGTCATTGCTTCTACTGTATTCTTTGCTTTTCGCTCATCGCCCCGACCTATTTCCGATATTATTATCGGTGGGTGAGGGGTGAGAAAAGCTGAAAGAAGTCTGCCCATATTATCATCCTTCCTTTTAAAACACTACAGATAAATAAAGGCAGACCCTTGTGGCCTGCCCGTTATTCTTATTCTTCTGTCTCTTCAGCTTCTGGAGCAGCTTCTGCTTCTACTGCTTCCTCTTCTTCAGTTTCTTCTTCTACTGTTTCAGTAACAGGTGGGTTCAGAGTACATATCAAACTCTCAACATCAGTAAGAACTGTAATCGTTTCATCGTTCATTAAGTCGAGATCCTTAACTGCTATAGGTGCTCCAAACTGCATCCCCGACACATCTATTGTAACTGACTCAGGAATATCTCCTGGCAGACATTCGATATCTAGTGTGTCTAGCATCTGCATCAGCACGGAAGGCTGAAGTATGATGCTGTCTCTGTTTAATAGTGTTATTGGCACTTGCAGTTTAATCTTTTGCTCCATGTCCAGTTTCTGAAGGTCTATGTGTATGACCGTTCCCTTGACAGGGTCTCTTTGTACTGTCTTAACGATAGCTGGTACTTTGTAGCCTTCCATCTCAAGATCAAATATTGAACTGGTTCCTACTCTTCTAAATAGCTTTGTAAATTCCAGTTCATCTACGGCAAAGTTTTTAGTATCTTCTCCGCTTTTATAGATAACCCCTGGGATTAGTCCTTCTCTTCTCATTTTTTTTGAACTTCCAGATCCGAAATCTCCTCTTATTATTGCCCTTAGGCTTTTATTGTCCATTTCCGGGTCCCTCCTAATTCTTATTTTTACATATTATTACTACCCTTAAGAGTAGCATATTAACCGATTATGTCAACACCTTATGCCTTTTACTACGATAGACTTAGTAAACAATACTCCTCTCAAACCCACTTCAACGCTGTCGTCTACAATTCTCATTCCTTTTTCAAGAAATACTTTTATACCTTGGTCTTCGTATTCTTTGTATCTCTTCATTTCTTTAGGGTATCCTATCTCAGCAGATAGTTTGTTTGCTGAACATCACCCCGATTTAATCTGTACTACAGATATATTTAAGGCAGCATCGCTACCTGATTTCTTTTTGATGAATTCAGCCGCTTCATCAGTAATTTTAACAGATATCACTCAGTCACCTCCTCGACTTGTGCACCTTCTCCATCTAAGGAAAGAACATTTCGCGCTCTATCTTTTTGTCTTTTAGTATAGCGACTTGCGAAAAATGCAGTGATTGGTATTGTCAAAATAAGACCTATGCTTCCAGCTAAAGATCGAACTACTTCTGTTGCTATAATATCCAGGTTAAATACTTTTGCCAGTTCAGTCTCATAAGCCATAAAAAGCAAAAGCATTGGAATTGATGTACCTGTATAGGCTAAAATGAGGGTATTTACCATCGTCCCCATGACGTCTTTACCGACGTTCATCCCAGCTCTAAATAGCCTGGTACTTGAAAGCCTTGGATTAGCCTTGTGGATTTCCTCTATACTTGACGCGATTGAGATACCCACGTCCATCGCTGCTCCCAGGGAGCCCATGATTATTCCGGCAAAAAGAAGCTGCCTGAAATTGAACTCTATGCCCTGTGGAATAAACATAAGCATTGTCGCCTCTTCTGCTGTAAGCCCTGACAGATTCGCGTTATTTCCGACATAAAATGCTATGAGCCCTGCAATTATTACGCCAAAGGATGTGCCAAGTATGGCAGAAGTTGTCTTGTGGTTTATACCACTGACGAGCACCATGGTAATTATCGTTACGGTAACTGCTGTAATAACGCTTACAGTTATTGGATTCCAGCCTTTAAGCATCAGCGGCAGCATTATAAATAGAACTGCAGCTATGGTTATTCCAAGTGATATCAATGCCTTAAGTCCTTTGAATCTCGCTATAATAAGTACAAGTATTATGAAAGCCACCAATAGATATGTCAGGCTGGATACTCTGTAATAATCGGCGACATAAGCCTGGTAACTACCATCGTCGTACTGCTCTATCATCACTGAAACCTTCATCCCTTTTTTTACGATTATATCGTAATACTGATGGTCTGACAGTGCATTTTCAATATAAACAATATCTCCTTTATGTGGTCCGGAGTCTATTCTCATCGTCACATACTGGGATTTAAAATACTGATCTTCTCTTTCCTGGGGATCGTCTGCCTCAAGAACCGTTCCTTTTTCTATGAAATTTTCAAAATCAAGTTCATCATCATACATCATATCGGCTGCAAATCCAGCCGTAGATGTTAAAAATATCAGCACAATTGCCAATATAGTTGTAATTTTTTTCATGTTTGTATTCCTTCTTTCGTTTTTTGACGCGGCTTAAAAGCGGCTTAGCTCTGTGTCCCTCCTCACTTCTGTATATCCTGCAGATAATATTACAATAAAAATAAGTCCTCTGATTGCAGCCATTAGGTATGTAATCCAGACCGAATCTATCTTCCATATTGGATATTCAACGAAAAATAACTGAAGTAGCAAAAATATTGCTAAACTTACCGATGACGTGTCGCTTCTTTTTGTCCCGTGTGCCAGTAGAGTCATTGACAGCAGGAGGACGAAAAGTACGAGAGGTATAAATCGTATGTAAGCGAAAATGGGGTCTGGGGTCAGGTCGAACCACTTGTTTTGTGGAAAGATGCCAATTACGATTCGGAAAATCATGAGACCGTACATCAGCTTTTCGATTGGAAGTTTTTTACGAACATTAAATCTAGCCTTAACAAAATCTGTGAAAACCATGTAAAACAGAGTGATTACGATCATGTGCCCAATTCTGCCAAAGCCCATAACCTTTAGGTTGCTTTCTATTCCGTCGTTCATAAGACTGTACATTCTGGGGATAAAATATATGGAGTCTGCCATTGCAAGAATAAACGCTAAGTATCCGTATACTACATGAGACTTATTGCCGACGTTTTTTCGGGCAATGTAGCCTCCTATAAAGAGTAATGAGCCTATGTATATAACAAAGCCTGCCATCTCAAGAAGCTTAAGCATCCATACCGCCTCCCCTTTTATTTAACTTGTTACAATTAGTTTAATATTAATAGAGGATAAAGTAAACAGTTTTAGGGCAGATAATAGTGAATAGTGAACAGTGAATAGTAGGGGCTAGCTTCGCTGGCCATTTATATTGCTTATGTTAATGGAGAGTAAGTCGTAGTGCTGTTTTATAATTTCATTGAATAATTGTACTAGTGTGTTGAAAAAAAAGATCCTTCACTTTCGTCCAGGATGACAGGGTCGATAATGATTTGCGGTTATTTTAGTGTTGTGTTAAGCCTATTTTTATGCTAATATATAAAATGCATGAGCGGTTAGTTCAGCTGGTAGAACGCCACGTTGACATCGTGGAGGTCGTTGGTTCGAGTCCAATATCGCTCACCATGCTAAAACCCCTGGAGAATTTCTCCAGGGGTTTTTAAGATCCTTCGGTCGTTTCTCTCCCTCAGGATGACAGAAGCGAGATCCCTCCACTGCGGTCGGGATGACAGGCAAACTGTTCACTAGGGCCAGCGAAGTTAGCCCCTACTTACGCTTCCTTATTGATTATATCCTTAACCTTCATAAGTCGCGTGATTGTGCTTCGCTCGTTTTCATCCAGCTTCATTCTGATGAATCTGATGGTTTCTTGAAGCTCCGGTATCGTCCTATACTCTAGGGCGTTAACTCTTCTTCTGGTCTTTTCGATTTCATCAGCCATAAGCTGACATGCCTTTTCAACTTCTGCAAGCTGTAACAGCATTGGCATTATGGTGTAGAGCTTTCTAATAGCGTCATCGAGCTCTGATGAGGTTGTTGCAAAGCCGTATGGGTATATACTGCCCTCGTCGCCTTCAAGCTTTCTTATAAAGCTCATTACTGGCACGTGTACACTCATTACATTTTTCTTCTTTATGTCGACTGAGATGTTCTCCTTGGGAAAAGCTACAGCTTCTTCCATTACCTCTGGGCTCATTACTGCACTTGCCAGAAGAAATTCGTGAAATGCTCCCTTAAGTTCTTTTTCAACCTCGGTTCTCAGTCTCTTATTCTCCTTTATGAGCTCAATAAAGCGCCTCATAAGTTCATCCTGTTTATCCTTTAGGAGCTTGTGTCCTCTTGTGGCTGTCTTAAGCCTGGCTTTGAGTCGCGTAAGCTCCATACGGGTAGGGTTTACGTTTAAAACAGCCATCTACTCAGCCCCTTTTTCTTCCACAGGCAGGTATTTATCCAGATACTCCTGACGGATTCTCTTAAGCTCTCCCCTCGGAATTATCTTTAGAAGCTCCCAGCCGAGCTCCAGAGTGTCTGCAATCCCTCTGTTGTTCTCGTATCCCTGGTTGACATATTTTTCGTCAAATGCTTCAGCAAATTTTGCGAAAGCCTTATCTGCATCCGACAGAGCAGATTCACCGAGTATGGTTGCAAGCTCTCTTGCCTCGATACCAGAAGTATATGCAGCGTATATCTGGTTCATTGTGTCTGCATGGTCTTCTCTCGTCTTTCCTTTTCCTATACCCTTGTCTTTAAGACGTGACAGGGATGGAACTACGTTTATTGGAGGTTCTATACCCCTCTTATAAAGCTGACGAGAAAGTATTATCTGACCCTCTGTAATATATCCTGTTAAGTCAGGAATTGGGTGAGTGATGTCGTCCTCTGGCATAGTTAGAATTGGAATCTGAGTGATTGAACCCTTTCTTCCTCTGATTCTCCCAGCTCTTTCATATATGGTTGAAAGGTCAGTGTAGAGGTATCCTGGATATCCTCTTCTTCCTGGTACTTCCTTTCTTGCAGCAGAAGTCTCACGAAGTGCCTCTGCATAGTTAGTCATGTCTGTAAGGATTACAAGAACGTGCATATCCTTTTCATATGCAAGATACTCCGCACAGGTTAATGCCATACGAGGAGTTGCAATTCTCTCGATGGCAGGGTCGTTTGCAAGGTTTACAAACAATACTGCTCTGTCGATTGCACCAGTCCTTGTAAAGTCTTCGATAAAGAACTGTGCTTCTTCAAAGGTAATTCCCATTGCAGCAAAGACAACGGCAAATTTCTCTCCTGAACCTAGAACTCTTGCTTGTCTAGCTATTTGTGCAGCAACTTCCCCATGAGGAAGTCCTGAACCTGAGAATATTGGAAGCTTCTGCCCTCTTACAAGTGTATTCAGTCCATCTATACAGGATATGCCCGTTTGAATAAACTCCTCAGGATAGTCCCTGGATACAGGGTTTATAGGCATCCCGTTAATATCTACTCTCTTCTCTGGAATTATCTTTGGCCCATCGTCCTTTGGCCTTCCAAGTCCGTCAAAAATTCTTCCAATCATATCCTCTGAAACGCCCAGTTCAAGTGGCTTTCCAAGGAATTTTACTCTGGTGGAATTGAGGTTAATCCCGGCAGAGCCTTCAAACAGCTGAATCATCGCCTTATCGCCGTTGACTTCAAGCACTCTTCCTCTTCTCTTTTCGCCACTTCCAAGTTCGATGTCTACTAGTTCCTCGTACTTGACGCCTTCCACTCCGTCTACAACCATCAATGGCCCTACGACTTCTCTTACTGTATTGTACTCTTTACGCATCGAGAATACCTCCTTCCTCTATTAGTTTATTGATGTCAGATTCGAGCTCTGTTGAGATAGCATCAATCTGATCGAGGTTTTCCTCTTCGATGTATTTTGCCCTTGCAATTTTCTCTCTTATTGGCATATTTTCTATATCCTTCAGGTATACTCCCTTGTCTAGGGCTTTCATGCCAAGGTCGTAATATTCCAGTATAAGTTTGAGCATTTTATTCTGCTTTTCAAGTGAACAGAAGGTATCAATCTCGTGGAATGCGTTTTGCTGCAGGTAGTCCTCTCTCATGGACTTTGTAGCCTCCAACTTCAGCTGGTCTTCAAAGGATAGTGAATCCCTTCCGACAAGTCTTACAATCTCCTGAAGCGAAGCCTCTTCCTGAAGCAAGCTCATCGCTCTTTGTCTATTCTTAGCAAATTCTGAATCGATATTTTCAGACATCCAGATATCCATCTTCGACTGATAAAGAGTATATGAGTTCAGCCAGTTAATAGCTGGGAAGTGCCTTTTATATGAAAGCGCGTGATCCAGACCCCAGAATACCTTAACTATACGTAGAGTAGCCTGTGAAACCGGTTCGGAAATATCTCCTCCAGGAGGCGATACCGCACCAATTACAGTGATTGCTCCTTCTCTCCCGTCGCTTCCCATGCAAATGACCTTTCCTGCCCTCTCGTAGAACTCTGAAGCTCTCGATGCAAGGTATGCAGGGTAACCCTCATCACCAGGCATCTCCTCAAGACGACCGCTCATCTCCCTGAGAGCCTCTGCCCATCTGGATGTGGAGTCTGCCATTATGGCTACAGAATAGCCCATATCTCTGAAGTACTCTGCAATGGTAATACCTGTATATATTGAAGCCTCCCTCGCGGCAACTGGCATATTCGAGGTATTTGCAATTAGAACTGTCCTTTTCATCAGTGACTCGCCAGTAGCTGGGTCAATGATTTCTGGGAATTCCATAAGAACGTCAGTCATCTCGTTTCCACGCTCGCCGCAGCCAACGTAGACGACTATTTCAGTATCTGCCCATTTTGCAAGCTGATGCTGTACAACGGTCTTTCCAGATCCGAAAGGTCCTGGTATTGCAGCTGTACCACCTTTTGCAACTGGGAAAAATGTATCTATTACCCTCTGTCCTGTTAAAAGAGGTACATCAGGGTTTAACTTTCTTGCGAATTTACGTCCCTTTCTTACAGGCCATTTTTGAAGCATCTGAATGGATTTTTCACCATCCAGTACGCATATTTCATCTACAATTGTAAATAGTCCTTCTGTTATAGAGGTTACTTCTCCTGATACCCCTGCAGGTATCATAATCTTGTGAAGAATAAGCGGAGTTTCCTGAACAGTTCCTATGACATCGCCTTCAGTTACTTTATCTCCAACTTTTACAGTTGGGACAAAATGCCACTTCTTAGTTCTGCTCAGATTATCTACTTTTGTTCCTCTCGTAAGGAAGTCGCCTGCTTTTGCTCTAAACTCTTCCAGTGGCCTTTGTATGCCGTCAAACATCGCTTCCAAAAGTCCTGGCGCAAGCTCTACTGACAACGGCTCTCCAGTTGTGTAAACTGGGTCACCAGGCCCTATTCCAGTAGTCTCTTCATAAACCTGAATAGATGCCCTGTCGCCTCTCATCTCTATTATTTCACCGACAAGCATGTTGTCGGAAACCTGCACTACGTCATATACGTTGGCTTCATCCATACCCTCGGCAACAACCAAAGGTCCAGATACCTTAATTATCTTTCCTACTTTCAAGATAAGCCCTCTCTTTCTATAAAATATTTGATCCTACGGCCTTTTCGACATTCTCATTAATACGGTTCATTCCAATATTTAGCGTACCCTGGTTGCTCGGAATGAGAATGACCGCAGGGATTATCTCTTTGTCATATCTTTCTATAGTATCTGGTATAAGGCTTGCTATTTGCTCTGTGATGAATATTACCCCGTAGTTGTTCCTAGCCATAGTATCAATTATTCTTCTGGCCTCTTCTTTGTCTGTGACAGTATTTACGTCAACTCCCAAAGCCTTAAAAGCCAGAACTGAATCTTTGTCTCCAACTACACCTACCTTAAACATACAGATCACGCAGCCTTTCCCTTATGGCATCAGGCGGTATGTTGTTCTGCTTAGACACCATAATGATCCTCAGGATCTTGATTTCCATCTCCTTAGCCACCAGATACGAAAAAAGGGGCTCAGGTCCAAAAGTTACTGACTTCGAGCTCTTGTTGAGCCTCATCAGATAGTTGTCCATGTGTTTTTCAAATGAAGAAAGCCTTCCACTTTCAAGGTAGTCTTCAAGTCCCTTTGAAAGTTCTTTGCTGATTCGAGAATTTCTGAATCTGTTTATCATAGATTCAACTGTCTCTCCAACTGTTGAAAGCACAGCTTCCTTATCTATATTGCCGTTTTCCAGTATAACTTCTTCGAAGAACTTCAGGTCTTTCTCCTGCTTTTTAAGCCTTATTGCTGAGGATACGTTTATAAAGTCTATGAGGTCTTTTACATGTTCCTTAAAGAGCTCAATCCCGCTTTCCTCAGCCAATCTCAAAAGGTGTTCGAAGTAGAACCTGTCTGTAAGTATGTCAATCCTCTGTGGGTCTTTCTTCTCTTCATAGTCCTTTAATACTGCCAGTACTACTTCTTTGAATACGGGATCCATGTCTCTGTATTCTCCAGAAGTAAACTGTGTTTTTAGTTTTTGAAAATCGATTGTTCCAACCTTTGAATAAAGTCTGGAAAAATCCTTTTCCATTATGCTTTCCTTAATCATCACTTTAATGTTGTGATAGTCATATTTTAAAGCCATAAGATCCACTACAGACTGCTCAGGGCTAATCTCCCTAACGAGTTTGTAGATTCTCTCTAGCTCATTTTGCAGTACACCTTCGTATTCTTCAGGCCCTGCCACTGCAGTTACTGCATTTGCGTACTCAGTGTCTCCAAGGGTTCTAAAAACCTCTTCAAGGTCCTTGGCGTCTACCATTTTTTCGATAGCTGCCTTATTGAGGAGCTTGTTTTCAAGGACTCTTATTCGGGTTACCCCCTGGATAAAATCCATTCTATCCATGAAATCACTCCAATTCTTTGAAGAGTTCTATTGCTATTTCAGCTTCAATCTGGTCTCTCAGATCGTCTACCAGAGAATCAAAAGTGTAATTGTATATGATGTCGTCGTCTTTAATCATGAATCCAGACTCGATTTTTTCGTCGACTACTACACTTAAACTTTTTACTACTCCCTCTGCCACAGCTTTTTTGCTGCTGGGAACCATAAGAGTACCAGTGCCTTTAATTTCTATCTGTTTCAATGTACTATCTAAGAAATCTTTATATTGGGAGTCGTCCAACTCCTTAAGTCTGTCTTTTGCCATGCTGAATACTTTATCCAGCATCTCTTGCTTGGCTGTAAGCTTCTCGTCTCTGACCTTAAGTTCTGCGCTGGATACGACCCTGTCTTTTATCATAGCTGCTTCTGAAGTAGCTCTTTCAATAAGCTTTTCTTTGCTTGCTTCAGCTTCTCTGACTTTAGCATCAAGCAGCTCTTTGCTCTTTCTATCCGCCTCAGAAAGTATGGAATCAGCTTTTTCTTTGGCGTCATCCAATATCCTTTGTGTTAGGCTGTCCAGTTTTGACATGTCTTCACATCCTTACATTATTTAGAAACTTACGGCGTTGACCAGAATAAGGGAGATTACGAATGCCAAAAGAGCATATGTCTCAACCATTACCGCATATATTATACCTTTAGTTGAATGTTCTTCGTTTTTAGCTAGTATACTTATTCCTGCAGCTGCGGTTTTTCCCTGCGCAATAGCTGACAGCCAACCTACAAATCCAACTGGCAGACTTGCTGCAAGCAGGTATAACCCACTGGCAAGACTCATGCTAAGGTCAAGTTTTCCAAGTACTAAAAGTCCAATAACAAAGCCATACAATCCCTGAGTACCAGGTAATAGCTGGAGTATAAGTGAACGTCCAAATTTTTCAGGTTCCTCTATTACAAGTCCTGATGCAGCCTGACCTACAATACCTATACCAATAGCTGACCCAATTCCGGAAAAAAGCACTGCGGCTGCAACTCCAAGCCCTCCGAAGACGACTCCTCCCTGCGAAACTATAAATTCAGTAAATGACATCATTGACATTTCCCCCTAACCTATTTTAAGTTTATATATTTTGGTTTGCTTTTTAATGTCCTGAAGCTCTCTCCGCCGCCTTCGTAAAATTTTCCAAAGAATTCTACGAATGTCAGCCTTATGGTGTGAACATACGCTCCTAAAAGGCTTAGACCGAGGTTAAAACTTTGTCCGAATACAAATATGACGATGGCAAATACAAAGCCGATAACGCCAGACTTTGCTACCATACCCGCCATCATATTTACAGCACCTGCAATAAATCCACCTGCAAGTCCCAGAGCCATAAGTCTGGAATAGGAAACGAAGTCGCCTACGTATCCGGAAATTCCGTATAAGGCATAAGCTCCACCTGCTACTCTACCACCTATTCCTTTGGCGTCTCGCCCTCCTGTTGCGACTATTCCTGCCATTCCTGCAATCATCACCCAGAAGAATATGGTCTTAACTACCGGTGGGTACGCTACGAATGAATCAAGCAGGTATCCAATTGCTCCGGTAAGTGCCATGTACCAGAAGCCCACATCGTAGATGGCATCTTTCCATGCACCATTTCTAATGAGCATATATGCTTTGATTCCAAGAGCAAAATATACGTGTATAAATCCAAAGACAATAGACAGTACAAGCAACGAGTTATAGTCTGTTGCAGGGTCAAAGATTCCGGGAATTGAAATTATTCCGCCAAAGAACGATCCATATATGGCACCCCATGCAATAACTGAAAAGCTAAGGTAGTAAAAGAATCCAAGGAAGGTCTTTGTGCCTTCTTTTAGATTGAACTTCTTTAATACTATAGTCGTCGCTATCAGCATTATTATTCCGTAGCCTATGTCTGCTGCCATCATTCCAAAGAAAATTAGGTAAAATGGCGCTAGAAATGGAGTTGGATCCAATTCGTTGTACTGCGGCAGCGCATACATGCTGGTCAGTGACTCAAACGCTTTTGCAAATTTAGAATTTTTTAGGAGTATTGGTGCCTTGGTATCATTCCTATCCACCTCTTCAACATTTAGATAGTAGATATTGCCAAGAGCTTCCCTTACATTTGTTTCAAAATCTTCACTTTTATCAGTTGGGATATATCCCTTAATGACGTTGACTTTTTCAGTCATTCCAAAATTTTCAGCTGAAACAAGTCTGAGTTTTTTATTGCTCAGGTAATCGTACATCAGCTCCAAATCACCAGTTGCAGGCGAAAGGTCTGAAAGTTTTACATCAATTTTTTCGATTTCAGCTTTTTCTGATTCAATTTTCTTTTCCAGGTTAGCTATTTCTTCAAGAGGTGTTCCATCTCCATTTAAAACAGCTTTTGAAAAACTTGAATTTCTAAGTAATTCTCTTACATTCTCAGAATCACCAGAATAAGATATCACGAGAAGATAGAGATTGTCTTTATCTTCACTTATTATCTCGTAATACGACTCACCTTCATCTGTCAGATCACCAATAACTTTATCCTTAAGCTTTTTTGGAACAGAACCAATAAACACCTCTGCAAACCTGATTTTTTTCAGATCTGCAAGGGGAGATCTAAGTTCAGTCCACGGAGACAGTTCGGTAATCAATGCTCTGAGTTTTTCTGCTGCCTGTTTATGCCCTTCACGTTCCTTCCACAGTTCCCTTACCTGACTGCAAATGCTTTCGCTATCTATGAGCTCTGCTTTTTCTTCAAGTTGCGCGAAGCTGTAACTCTCCACACCTTTTTGCATCGCTTTTAGACCAGTTTCTTTGACCGCGTAGCCAGAAAGCGTTGCCAAACACGTATTAATCCTTGAAAGCTGTTCTTCTGTGTCAGTCAGACCCTCAGGAATTTCCGCCGCCTTTAAACCTGCATCAGCAAGGCTTTTATCTTCCTCAAGGTTTGTAAAGTGAACGTATTCAAATCGCTGAAGGTACTTAAGGAGCTCTTCTTTGTGCTCATCAAAGGCAAACAGGCTGAATTCGCTCATCTTAACTATTGCCATCAGTCTTCACAATCCTCTCGATTATTATATCAATGACTGGGTCGAGTTTGCCGCTGTCCACCTGCCTCAGAGCTTCTGCTTCTCTTATGCCTTGTTCCAATATGGGCTTAGCTGTAGATTCTCCATCCTCTGCAGCCTTCTTCTTTATCTCTTCAGCCTGCTTCTGCGCTTCGAGTGAAATCCTGTTGAATTCTTCCATAGATTTAACCTCGGCTTCTTCGACAGATTTCTTTGCAGCTGAGTTTGCACTTTCGAGGATTTCTCTCGACTTGTCTTCTGCATCTCTTACGATTTGTATAGCATCCATTGCCATCGCCTCACCTCCAGTTTTTGATTAAAATGCTTTACGCCTATTAATTGATTTTATAATAGATAGTGTGATAAATCAACGCTTTGAGAATAAATTATCAATCAATTCTCAATAATCAAATCATTTAGATAGATTGGATAGGTTTATAAGGGCAATATCTCATCTCCTACCGCTATAGTGCCCCCGTTTAAAATCTCTGCGTAAGCTGCAGAATACAGCAATGGACAGGGCAAATTTTCAATTATATTCTCACATTCAGGAAAGCATTCTTTGGTAAGCTCTGATATCTGAATTACTGCTTCTCCTATTGAATATTTTTTACCTTTTATAAAATCTCCCTCACCTGACCAGGTTATGTTTTCCCGATATCTCCTTATGCATAGTCCTGAAAATTCTTTAAAGTCTATTCCATTTCTCACAATTTTGGGTAATATTGAAAGCTGTCTCTTCCCTCCCATAGCTTTAATATCTCCCTTTATTCCCAACCCTTCCAGAAGGACTACGCTGTCAGGATATACTGTTATTCCATCCATATCTTTATACGCTAATCGCTCGATTTTCAACTTCATTCCTCCTGTAAAAAAGGCCAACCTGAGTTGACCTTAAAACTAATCTTTTTTTCTGCGCCTTTTTTGCTCAATAAACGCTCTCTTCTCCTCTGGATCGGGGTGTAATAGTCTTCTGTGTGCGAGCTTTAGTTCTTCTGTTTTAGTTTTTAATAGTTTCCCATCTTTTGAAAGTCTCTTAATGGTTTTTCTAGTTTTCTTTGCATCGAATTCGCGCTTCCTCAACGAAAAGTCGCCTTCAGAAATACCTGAAAGAAACTCGCGCGGTCTCTTTAACCTCTTTCTCGAAAAATTATCCATCCCCATATCACCTCTGTTCTAATATCTACCCAATCGGAAATTTTTGAACACTAAAATTTATATCGGCAAAAAAGGCCATCTGTTAACCAGATGGCCTTTAATTTATATCGACGTATTTTATCTGTAGCTATGTATACCAGGAAGAAGAGTGTTTACGCCAATAAATGTGAATATTACGCATATGAAACCTATGACTGAAAATAATGCTGCTGGTTTGCCTTTCCAACCCCTGTTAAATCTTAGGTGAAGATATACAGAGTATATGAGCCACGTTATTAGAGACCATGTCTCCTTTGGATCCCAGCCCCAATACCTCGACCAGGCTGCTTTAGCCCAGATAGCTCCAGTGATTATGACCAGAGTCAGCATGAGAAATCCAAAAGCTATTACTCTATAGCTTAGGTAATCACAGACTTCAGCATCGGGTATTGAACCCTTCTTATCATGTTGCTTGCCTTGTCTTAGATTTAAAAGGTACATTGTGGACAGTCCCGCAGCTACAGCGAATGCTCCATAGCTTATGACTGCGGTACCTACGTGTAGTGGAAGCCATCCACTTTGCAGTGCTGGCATCAATGGTTTAATATTTTTCGGCTGCATCGAAGCATATCCCATGACTAAAAATGCAATAGGCATTACGAATGCTCCGACTGCAGAAAACTTGTATGCATAATGCAAAAACAGATAACACAAAACAATTCCCCAGGTAAAACTGGTAGCAAATTCAAACTGGTTGCTAAAGGGCAGTCTTCCAGATTCGATGACCCTTAATATCATTGCCAGAGTATGTATTACAAACCCTGCGGTGGCCAGTGTCACTGCGATTTTGCCAATCTTTTCGTTCTTAAGTGCCACGTATATGAAGAAGCCCACAGCTGAAAGCGTATAGGCTATAAACGCAACGGTAAAAGCAATTTCTTCAAAGTATACAATGTCCATTTCAGCTTACCTCCCTATCAGCAGCCTGTTCCAGCATTTTCTTTATCTGAAAATTGAAGCCCCACGAATTTTGTCTTGTAACAGGTATAACTTTTCCGTCTTCTACCAGCACGAATTTAGGATACATATAGAAAGACATAATCAAACCCATAAGCATGAGCAAACTGCCTGCAAGAACAAAGAAGTATCCAAAATCCTTGCGATATGTAATCCCTGTGTATAAAACCGAATCATCAAAGGAAATGTTGTAGTCTTCCATTTCAATTGGCTGACCGGGTTCTAGTACGTACGATCCAAGGTGCTGATTAAACTGGTAAAGCATTACTGCATAGTGTGGGTTTATCTTTCTTTCAGACATAGTAAACGGCTCTCCGGCTCCTGTTATATTAAAATCAGGATAAAAACCGTACAGGTATATAGTGATGTGGCTTGGCTGGTAAAAGTAGGATTCTCCATTTCTTAGGAGTTTCGTCTCGCTGACCTCCCCTGAAAGGTCTGTGATTTTTAACCTGCTTGCCCACCCATAACTGGTCTGGTAAAAACTAAGAGAATCATATTTAAGTGGGTTATTCACCCAGAGTTTTTCGCTTTTGCTCTCTTTTCCAGGTTCCAGAATAGTAACCTCACTGTAATACTGTTCAACAGAGTTATTCTCTCTGAATCCCAGGTAGAAATCATCCAGTCTCATTGAAAATCCATAGTCTGGAAATGGTCTTATGTCTCCCGGCACCAGATTAAAAAAACCTTCATCTGCAAAATAGTTCCCTAGGAAACTCCCCAGAACAATGACGATTATTCCAAGATGGGTTACAGATGAACCAAGACTTCCAAATTTGTGTTTTGATGCTTTGAAACCATTATCTGTAGTCTTTATGCTGTATCTCTTTTTTTTCAGCATATCCCTGAAAGCTACAGTCTCAGCTTCGCCTGCATCATAAGATTCTCCATCCACTTTTGGGTGAGGGAAGTAATCATCCTTTGCCCGTCTTAGTTGTGAAGGCAGGATTTTTAATGAACAGCCTGTAAGGTTGATAAGAAATACGCTCAGAAGTATCCGAAATATCCACGAGCTGTATACTTTGTTTAACTGAAATAGCAGAATAATGTTTCCAAATGTGCTATAACTTTCTATGTAAAATTCCCTTTGTAACCCCTGAGGTAGAACGGTTCCCAGGATGGAATAGGCTGCAATCATAATGAAAAGAGCTATTGCAAGCCCTAAACTTGTCATAAACCTCGTAAACCTGTTGATTATCATCTACCTCCTGTCAAATTTCATGAATAAAAAGGGGAGCCTTGCTCCCCCTTATTTTAATGATCCAGTGATGGTGGAAGGTCTGGTATCAGAGCCTTGTTCGCTTCACTGTCTGTTTCCCTGAAATCCTTTTCAGTCAGCCAGATTCTCGTATTGGTATGACATGAGTCGCAACTTTCATTTTGGAATGTACTCTTTTGAATATTGTGAGTTGGAGAGTACTTCCAGTTGGTTCTTTCATTGAAGTTTGGCATCAAGTCGTCCGCAACTACTTCCAGCATGGATTCCTGTGACGGAACGTGTCTAAGTACAACGTATTTATATGGTCTTTCTGGCGTAGGATCTGGATTATATCCCACTCTGAACATAATCTTCATCTCTGAAGAACTGGCAAGCCCTGAGCCATCATCTTTTGGATCCAGGTGACACTCATAGCAGTTGTTGTTCGCCTGAGCATGACATACCTGGCATGATAGTGAGTCACCATGTACCTTGTGAGGAACATCTGTGGCTACAGTAGGATCTTTGTCAGTGTGACAGTCAATACACTTAGGTTGATCGACTGCGTACATATTTTCAGGAATTTCTCCTGTGCCGTGGAAATTAGAAATCGGGTGACAGCTCATACAGGTCATGCCCATATCGAAGTGCACGTCGCTTCCAAATCCAACAAGTCCCATAAATTCTCCTGCATTTCTCGCATTGTGACATGCGTAGCAACTTTCGTCCATTGATGGAGTCTTTTGGAATGAATGCTGGTCTATAAGGCCATTTGAGAAGTTCTTTGGCCTGCTTACGTGGCAGTCCCCGCAAGTTGCGTGACACTTGTAACAGTCATTGTCAAATACATCCTCATGATGAGGTGATTCTGACAGTGAACTGATACCTGCGTATCCAGCAAGTCCATTAGCCATGCCATTTAAGTTGTAGTGGATTGCCGTATCAAAATCTTCTGTAACATTTGAGTGACATGCACCGCAGGTCGAGTCAAAGTTCCTTGAAGGATACGGATCCATTGTACTGTGGGCTGTAAATTTGTCGTAATCATTTTCCCCACCATGACATGTTATACATCCAAAGCTTCCATGTGTTGAGGCAACAAATTCCTCTGAAACTAAAAACATCTGCACAGTATCCAACTGTGGTCCTGCGGCGCCTCAGCCGCCGGTGTTTTCAGCAACAGGTTGGTCTTTGCCCCAATCAGATGCTGCTATTACTGCTTCGTTGGTGTGACAGGCGACGCAGCTTGAGCTGTCTATAGATGGAAACTCGTATTGAGTGTCCTGACCGCCGTTGCTTCCGTTGTCCACCTGTGTGTACTCTGCTTCTGGCAGACCTGGTTTTATGCCAAGCTCGTATACTCCTATAGCTGCTACCCCAAGCACTGCCACAACCACAAGACTAGTGATCCATTTATCAAAAATCCCGGGTTTGGACATAGACTTCACCTCCTGTCCTTGCAATTGGTTTTATGTCAGTATTAGTCTGTTACCTTTGGTAGTTCAGCTCCGTCCCAGCCAGTCATTCCTCTGTTAAGGCTGATTGCGTTTATTCCCATTATTCTCAGTGGAGCAATGGTTATTCCTGCAGTTTGGCCAGTGTAGCAAGTTACGTATGCTGGTCTGTTTGTAGGTATCTTGTCTACGTTAGCTCCTACTTCCTTAAACGGAATGTTAATAGCTGTTTCGATGTGTCCCGCAGCGTAGTCGTCTGCTGATCTGATATCTACAACTGTAATTGCATCAGGATTCTCTTCTACTAGTGCAAGAAGGTCAGCTGGAGCAATAATGTTGTTCTTTTCTGGTGGGAAATATGCTTTTACAGCATCCCAAATTATCTGCTCTTTTTCATCCAGTGTCGGTGCTTTTGCTGCTGGAAGAGCATTCTCATCCATTTCCAGTGAGTCTTCTCCAAGCTCAAGTGGTGCCCATCCGAAGTTCCATCCGCCTCTGAAAGACAGAGCGTTAAAGCCTAACATTTGAGCAAGTGCCGTTGCTTGTGCAGAAGTCTGTCCTGAGTAGCACTGCATAATTATCTGCTTGTTCTTTGGAAGTACTTCCAAATTGTCTCCAAGTGCCGCAAAAGGAATGTTTACTGCATTTGTTATGTGTCCTTGTGCGTAGTCGTCTGCCGATCTTAGGTCTACCCATAGTACTGCGTCAGGGTTTTCCTCATTAAGATCTAAAGCTGCATCTGGTGCAATAATAAAGTTGTTATCCGGAATATTGTTCAGGATATCAAGCGCAGCTTCTCTAAGTACATCTTCTGGTACCAGTGCTGGTTCTGGCTCTGGTTCTGGCTCTGGTGCCGGAGCAGGTTCTTCTGCTGGTGGCGCCGGTGCCGGTGCTGGCGCAGGTTCTTCTTTCGGTGTACAAGCGGTCAGTACGCTTGCAAACATCATAAGTACCAGCAACAGGCTAAGTAATTTTTTTCTGTTTCTCATGTTTACCCTCCTTATTGTCGTTAGTTAAATATTTAACCAAAATAGGTAAAAATATATTCGCCGCACCTTTTTGGCTAATTGACAATTTTAGTATAGCATATTTGGGGAATATGTCAATAAATTATCAGGTTTATGCCCATTACTTGAGAGAGTCCAAAGCCTCTTCACTCATGTCCATAAAGTCTTTTAACCCTGTTACTTTTTTTGCTATATCTGTCAGAGGAACTACATCCTCGCGGTTTATATCGCCAATGGAAAACTTACGATTTAGTGCCATCAGTTGCTGTACCCCGGATTTTATTCTCTCAAGATAGGAAAATAGTCCTATAGCACCACCTGATATTTTTTCAGGTTCGTCATAGTACAATTTTAGATGTCTTATATCTTCAAAAAGCTCTTCTTTCGTGCTGCCAAACCTCTGATATTCTTTGGGCACTATGCCTTCATTCAAAAGCTCTTCTACTTTTTTCCCAGCCATAGCTGCTGCCATTGCAGCCCTGCCTATCCCCACAATATTTATATGTGGTGCTCCAAGTGCAAGAGCTTTAAATACCTGGTCTTCCATTGCAATACCACCTGTTATTGCAACTCTTGGTAACTTTAACCCCCTCTCTTTCATCTTATCGAGCATATTGAACAAAATGCTCTCAAGAGTAATAGTCGGTATACCCCACTCGTTCATCATTTTGACAGGACTATTTCCCGTTCCGCCACCTGCTCCGTCAAAAGTAACGAGATCAACCCCTGCTTTAGAAGCTATCATTAGAATTTTTGCCAGGTCTTGTGGGCTAAATGGCCCTGTCTTAAAGAAAACTCTCTTTGCGCCTGCCTCTTTTAGTTCAGCGACCCTTTTTACTAGGTGCTCCTCACTCCAAACTGGAAGTTTCCCGATTTTTTCAAATAACGGCCCCTTTCCGTTGTCCCAATCTTCTTTAACTTTTGGATCTTGTGGATCAGGATTGATTATGTAACCCATTTTACTCAGTTTAAGCGCCTCTTCGTACGTCTTTACGATTCCAAGCCCCTGTATCCCTTTGGCTGCCTGCGCAAATTTCAATTCTACTGTTGTGGCTCCAAGTTCTTTTATAGCATAATCTAATACTCCCAAGTGCTCATCGTCGTAATTGCCTTGAAGAACTATATCGCCATATCCCCTGTGGTACTTTCTGAAAGCATTCAGCATTTCGCCTATAAGCGGTGCTTTTACGACCTTACCTTCCACTAGTTCCAAATCAGGGTCTTTCATTACTACGTCTTCTCCGATTACAACAAGCACTCCAGCAAGTGCTGCGCCACCGTAATAATCTCTCCAGTTTAACTTTGCCATTGCTGGCAGAATTATAGGCAGTTTCAATTTGACAGGATTCTCTATACCTACTTCTGTCTCAAGATCAGCTTTAGGGAAAGTAATCTCCAGTGGGTCTTCGTCTCTTCCCCATGCTCCAAATACTCGTCCATTAATATTAAGGTGTGAATAGTCTATGGGATAATCCTTCTCTGAAGCAAACTGATTTCTGTCAGTTTGAAATGGATATATCGCCTCTCTTCCCCTTAATGCTGACAATCCTATCTCGCACATTCCAGTACAGTTCATTGAACATACAGTGCACATCCCAGAAAACGGGGATATGTCGCCAGGAGTCCTCATTTTTGTGTTGGTAACTGTGTTTCCAAGATCTGGACTAAAAGCCATGTAATCACCCTCCTGATTCAATTTTCACATATTTACTTACTGTAATTTTACTCCCATTATAGTCATATGTCAATAAATCTATGTATTTGAGAAAAGGAAAAACTGCGCAAAAATGCGCAGCTTTATATCTTTTTCCAGTATACCAGGTCAGTGTACACAGTCCCTTTATAGGGCTCGTATCTCATACCTGCCAAGTGATATTTTTGTTTCTTCCTAAAAGAAAGCGAAGCAAAATTAGGAATAGGAGCTACTATGGTTTCTGAAAATATATACTCAATTCCTTCAGATTTCATTTTCTCAATTATCATTTTATATATAAGGCTGCCTACCCCTTCCCCTGTATGTCCTGCGAGTATGGCAGTCTTGTCTATGTATACAAAATTATCAAGATAGCTTTTGTCAAACTCAGGATGCCATTTTATAACATCCAGCCAATCTGGATTATAACTGAGCCATTTATCTTTTCTATAGGAGAGCGAGAACCCTACAATTTTTTCGCCTATCTCTGCTACAAAAAAATACTCAATATTTATTACCTTGTCCCTAAAAAACTCGATATAGTATTC
>JAVEXI010000046.1:0-13177 GCA_034004165.1 Gudongella sp.
ACCCAGAGATGCAGCAACAGCTGCTGCAATAACAGCGATAAGTTCGCCTTGATCAGGAGCCTCAACGGCAACTGGAGCGGCAGGTGTAGTGCTTGCTACAGGTTGTTCCACTGGCTGAGCTTTTTCTACAGTCTTGGGTTTTCCAGTACTGAGGGTCTTTAGAAGCCCTATTATATAAGAAATCAGTATCAGAACTAGAAAAACGACTATCATACTCACCGCGGTAACTACCAGAGCTTCCATCATAGTAACTTTTTCACCCATTGATTTCCCCTCCTAAACCGGCAGGTTTCCGTGCTTTTTACTGGGCCTGTTCTCTCTCTTTGTCTCCAGCATATCAAAAGCGCTTATCAGCCTTGGCCTCGTCTGGCTTGGAACCAGTACGTCGTCAACAAATCCTCTTTGTGCTGCGATATATGGGTTTGCAACTGTATTTCTGTATTCATCAATCATGGTTGCTCTTGTTTCTACAGGATCTGCTGCATTTGCTATTTCATTTTTAAAGATTATGTTTGCAGCTCCATCAGGTCCCATAACAGCAATTTCAGCATTTGGCCATGCAAATACCTGATCTGCGCCCAAATCTTTGGAACACATAGCAAGGTATGCCCCGCCATATGCTTTTCTTACTATCAGAGTTACCTTTGGCACTGTAGCCTCTGAATATGCATAGAGCATCTTTGCTCCGTGTCTGATAATGCCGCCGTATTCCTGACTTGTGCCTGGCAGGAATCCTGGAACGTCAACAAGGTTTAACAAAGGAATGTTGAATGCATCACATGTTCTTATAAATCTACCTGCTTTATCGGAAGCATTGATGTCTAGAACCCCTGCAAGTATTCTTGGCTGGTTTGCAATTACTCCAATACTTCTGCCATTTAATCTGATAAATCCTGTTATGATATTCTGTGCATAAAGAGGTTGAACCTCGAAGAATTCTTCTCCGTCTGCAAGTATTTTTATTACTTCTTTCATATCATATGGTCTATTTGGATTTTCAGGTACGATTTCATTGAGTCTTTCATCTATTCTGTTCAGATCGTCTTCCAGCTCGTATATTGGAGCCTGTTCAAGATTATTTGATGGAAGATATGAAATAAGTGCTCTGATTCTTTCAATAGTTTCTTTCTCAGTGTTGTCGATAAAGTGTGCTACTCCACTCATTTTGTTATGAGTGTTTGCTCCACCAAGTTGTTCCTGTGTAACATCTTCACCTGTAACTGATTTTATAACCTGAGGTCCTGTTATAAACATCATACTGGTTTTATCAGTCATAAAAATGAAGTCTGTAAGCGCGGGTGAATACACAGCACCACCGGCACATGGTCCCATTATTACTGATATCTGGGGTATGACACCTGAAGATATTGTGTTTCTATAGAATATTCTTCCGTATCCTGAAAGTGCATCTACACCTTCCTGGATTCTGGCTCCGCCTGAGTCGTTAAAGCCAACGATTGGAGCTCCCATTTTAAGTGCCATGTCCTGAACTTTAGTAATCTTTGAAGCGTGCATTTCTCCAAGAGAACCGCCTACAACTGTAAAGTCTTGTGCATAGACGAAAACCAATCTGCCGTCTACTGTACCGTAACCTGTAACTACACCGTCAGCAGGTGCATCTACTGATTCCATGTCAAAGTTTGTGGATCTGTGCTTGACAAATGCATCCAGTTCAACAAAACTGGATTCGTCAAGGAGGTAACCAATCCTCTCTCTGGCAGTCATTTTTCCAGAGCTGTGTTGCTTTTCAATTCTCTTCTCTCCTCCGCCAAGAGAAATCTTTCTCTTTGCCTCAAGAAGCTGCTGAATTTTATCGCTCATCATTACCCTCCTAAATTCCTTAATCTCTTTCGCTGATTTCTATGAGTACGCCAGAGGTTGACTTCGGATGCAAAAATGCTATTCTGGCACCACCTGCACCATATCTTGGCTCTTCATCAATCAATCTGATTCCTTTTTCCTTAAGCTCCTCAATTGCCTTTTCAATGTTTTCCACTTTAAAGGCGATATGCTGAATTCCTTCGCCTTTTTTCTCTATAAATCTGGCGACAGGACCGTCTTCAGTTGTGGATTCAAGAAGTTCTACTTCACTATCACCCACGGGTAAAAATGCTACTCTTACTTTTTGCTCTTCTACTGTTTCCTGGCTAGTGCATTTGATTCCCAGTACATCTTCGTAAAATTTAAGAGTTTCATCAAGATTCTTAACAGCTATCCCAATGTGGTCCACTTTGATTACCATAATACCCTCCTTTACTCCTTTATCAAAGATACTATCTGTTCTTTTGCAGAATACGGGTCAAGTTCCCGTTTCTCAACTCTGGATGCGAGTTCATCCAGCAGATCGTCTTTGTCTGCCTTTTCCATAATTAGCATTAATAGTTCTTCTTCTGTGAGCTGCAATATTTCTGCCCTGAGGTTTCTTTTCCTGGTTTCTTGATACTTCCCCGTCTCTTTCTGATATTTCTCATGATCTGTAAGTTTTTCCAGAAGTACGTCGATATCCTCGTTTTTTATTGCCGAAACCTTTACCACAGGTGGTCTGTAGTCAGTCTTTTCGTTTAAATCCAGGTTCATCTCAATTTCCAATTTTGTCTTGTCAGCTCCGTCAAGGTCGGATTTGTTGATTGTAAATACATCTGCAATCTCCATTATCCCGGCCTTAATGGCCTGTATATCATCTCCCATGTTGGGAATCATGACCATCAGTACTGTGTCCGCCATTTTAACTATGTCAACTTCTGACTGACCGACGCCTACTGTTTCAATGAATATGTAGTCGCAGCCAAATATATCTAGAATTTTCACAGCTCCCCATGTGGCTTTTGAAACTCCTCCAAGATAACCTCTGGTTCCAAGACTTCTTATGAATACATCCTTATCTAACGCAAGATCGCTCATTCGTATTCTGTCTCCCAGTATTGCGCCTCCTGTAAAAGGACTCGTCGGGTCGATGGCAAGAATTCCAACTTTTTTGCCATGACGTCTGAGTTCTTTTGTTAGTCGGTCAGTTAACGTGGATTTACCACTTCCAGGAGGACCTGTGATGCCTATTACATAGGCACCTCCAGTCCTGTGAAAATTTCTCTTTATTATGTCAATTGCTTCTTCATCTCTGTTTTCTAACAAAGAAATAAGTCGTGCGCAGGCTCTTTTGTCTCCTGCCAGAAGCCTCTGTTCAATGTTCAAAGCAAACACCGCCTATTTCCTTTTTACGTTATTTTTAATGAACTCAATTACTTCTGATGTTGGAGTGCCAGGCGTAAAGATTGCCTCAATTCCTCCTTCTTTAAGGTGTGGAATGTCGTCTTCAGGGATTACTCCTCCACCAAGAACCAACACGTCCTCAATTCCCTCTTCTTTCAACAGGCTTACTACCTTTGGAAAAAGGTGATTATGTGCCCCTGAAAGTATGCTCATAGCTACAACATCTACGTCTTCTTGTAATGCTGCAGCAACTATTTGCTCAGGTGTCTGTCTAAGACCAGTATATATTACTTCCATTCCTGCATCCCTCAAAGCCCTGGCTATTACTTTTGCTCCTCTATCGTGGCCATCAAGCCCTGGCTTTGCTACAAGTACTCTTATTAGCTTATCCATGTGATATACCTCCCAAATACTATAATATAACAGACTGCTCGTATTCTCCGAATACTTCTCTAAGAACACCGCATATTTCGCCTAGAGTTGCGTACGCCTTAACTGAATCCAGTATTTCAGGCATTAAATTTTCATCTGTTGCAGCTTTTTCTTTTAGAATCTTTAGGCATTCAGCAACTTTATCGTTATCTCTTTCTTCTTTAAGCTTGTCAATTTTTGTTCTTTGGAGTATCTCTACATGGGGATCTACCCTGAGAAGCTCTTTTTTATCGTGTTCTTCAATTTTGAATTTGTTGACCCCAACTACTACTCTCTCCTGGGATTCAACTTGCATTTGGTACTTGTATGCAGAGTTCTGAATCTCTTTTTGGATGTATCCGTTTTCTATAGCTTTTGTAGCTCCACCTAAGTTGTCAATTCTATTGATGTATTCCATAGCTTCGTTTTCGATTCCGTCTGTAAGGCTCTCAATATAGTAGGAACCTGCAAGTGGATCAATCGTCTCTGTTACTCCTGACTCATGGGCGACTATCTGCTGAGTTCTCAGAGCTATCATTACTGAGTCTTCTGTAGGAAGAGCAAGAGCTTCGTCTCTTGAATTGGTGTGCAACGACTGAGTTCCTCCCAGTACTGCAGCAAGAGTTTGTACTGTTACTCTGATTATATTGTTGTCAGGCTGTTGTGCAGTCAGTGTTGAACCAGCAGTCTGCGTATGGAATTTTAGCTGCATTGACTTTGGATTCTTAGCATTGAATCTTTCCTTCATTATCTTAGCCCAGAGTCTTCTTGCTGCTCTGTATTTTGCAACTTCTTCTAGAAGGTCGTTGTGAGCATTAAAGAAGAAGGACAGTCTTGGCGCAAATTCGTCTACATCAAGTCCTGCTTTAATAGCAGCCTCAACGTAAGCTATTCCGTCTGCAAGTGTAAATGCAACTTCTTGAGCTGCAGTAGAACCAGCTTCTCTTATATGGTAACCACTTATGCTGATTGTGTTCCACTGTGGTACTTCTTTGGAGCAATATTCAAATATATTAGTTATAAGTCTCATGGATTGTTCTGGTGGGAATATATATGTTCCCCTTGCGATATACTCTTTTAGAATATCGTTTTGTATAGTACCTCTCAATTTTTCAGAGGAGACGCCTTGTTTTTCTGCAACGGCAATGTACATGGCTAATAATACGCTTGCAGGCGCATTGATAGTCATAGAAGTACTGACCTTATCCAGTGGAATTCCATCAAATAGTATCTCCATGTCTTTTAACGAATCAATTGCAACGCCAACTTTCCCGACTTCGCCTTCTGATAGGCTGTGGTTTGAGTCATATCCAATCTGCGTGGGCAGGTCAAATGCAACACTAAGTCCTGTCTGTCCTTGGTCTAGAAGGTATTTGTATCTCTTGTTTGACTCTTCTGCAGTAGCAAATCCTGCATATTGTCTCATTGTCCAGAAGCGACCTCTGTACATAGTTGGTTGAACGCCTCTTGTGTAAGGGTATTCTCCAGGGAATCCCAGGTCGTTTTCATAGTCAGTGTCTTTTATGTCCAGCGGCGTATATAGCCTCTCTACCTCTTTGTCGGAACCGGTTGAAAAAACTTCTTTTCTCTCTGGAAATTTGCTAAGGAGTTTATCTACCTTATTTTCCTCCCAATCGACAAAGGAAGATTCTAACTGCTTCATTTTTTTCTCATCGTACATCCCTTTTCCTCCTCTTAAATGAAACCTTTACTACTATACATTATAGTAGAAATTGTGGCAATATTGCAACATAAATTTCAAATATTTAATTTGATGAATGTAAAATTGCAAATTCTTTCCATACTGCAAAAGCAGGTCCCCCGAAAGGGGCCTGCAATTAGTTGCCTTGGAATATTTCTTCAAACTCTCTTGCGTCGATAGTCTCTTTCTCCAAAAGAGTATCTGCAAGTCTATGAAGTGTCTCCATATTATTCTTTATAAGTGATTCTGCTTTATGATACGCCGTATCGATGAGTGTTCTCATTTCTTTGTCAATGGCTGCAGCTACTTCTTCACTGTAATTCCTAGATCGGTTTAAATCCCGGCCGACGAACACCTCTTCCTCGTCTGTTCCATATGTCATGGGCCCTAGTATATCACTCATCCCATAATGGGTGACCATGGATCTTGCTATCTTAGTAGCACGTTCAATATCATTTTGTGCACCTGTGCTTATATCATCCAGCACAAGAGCCTCTGTCACCCTGCCACCAAGCAATACAATCAGTTTGTTTTCCATTTGCTTTTTAGTAAGGTAATTTCGATCCTCATCAGGAATGTATGCAGTAAATCCCCCCGCCATCCCTCTAGGTATTATAGTAACCATGTGAACTGGGTCGGTTCCCGGAGTAAGTCTTGCAGTAAGTGCGTGCCCTGCCTCATGGTAGGCTGTAAGCTTTCTTTCGTGATCGCTGATTACCCTACTCTTCTTTTCAGGTCCTGCCTGCACTTTTATGGATGCTTCTTCTATTAAATGCATAGGTATTGTTTTTAAATTAAACCTTGCCGTCAACAAAGCTGCTTCGTTGACAAGGTTTTCCAAATCAGCTGGAGTAAATCCTGGTGTCCTCTTGGCAACTACCTGTAGATCTACGTCTTCGTCAAGTGGTTTGTTTCTGGTATGAACTCTTAATATAGCTTCTCTTCCTCTTATATCAGGAAGTCCTACATATATTGTACGGTCAAATCTTCCTGGTCTTAGAAGTGCTGGGTCGAGAATGTCTGCCCTGTTTGTGGCTGCCATGACAATTATTCCTTCATTCTTAGAAAAACCGTCCATTTCAACCAACAACTGGTTAAGAGTCTGTTCTCTCTCGTCGTGACCTCCACCAAGTCCAGCTCCTCTCCTTCTGCCAACTGCGTCTATCTCATCGATAAACACTATACACGGAGAGTTCTTTTTTGCTTGTTCAAAGAGATCTCTTACTCTGCTGGCTCCAACTCCTACAAACATTTCTACGAAATCTGAACCTGAAATTGTAAAGAAAGGAACACCTGCTTCACCTGCAACCGCACGGCTCAAATAGGTTTTTCCTGTTCCTGGAGGCCCAACTAAAAGCACTCCTGTAGGTATCCTCGCACCAATTTCAATATATTTCTTTGGAAAACTTAGAAAGTCGACAATCTCTCTAAGTTCTTCTTTCTCTTCTTCGAGACTGGCTACGTCTTCAAAGGTTACGACTTTGCCCTCTTCAAGCTTATGCATCTTTGCCTTGCTCTTTCCAAAGGACATGACGCGACCACCGCTGCCTCCGCCTTGAGATTGCTGCATAAATACAAACCAGATCACTCCAAAAATAAGAAGGACCATAAGAGTGGGCAGCATATCAATGTACCATGGACTTACAGGTACCTGTTCTGCGCCGTATTTTAATATTTCGTCATCTACCATTTCTTTCACATAATCGTGATAGAATGTAGGCCGAACTTCTTCGGGAAGTATGGCTGTGAACTTTCCACCATCTTTCAACTCGCCTTCTACTGTATTCCCTATGGAAGTTATTCTATCTATGCTTCCATCCCTCAGCCTGGACACCAATTCTGTAAAATCAAGTTCCGATACCTGTTCTACCTGCGTTCCAAACATTTTAACGCTGAACATTATCAAAAGAACGATTAAGAGATATATACTGATGCCCTTAAAAAATCGTTTCAATATCAATACTAGTCCTCCCTCCAATACGCTTGTAAATGATATCCATTTATTATAGCATAAGTAAACTTGTCAATCAATAAAACACTACTCATAAACTTCCTCTTTTAACGCCCCCACAAAGGGATAATTTCTGAACATTTCATTGAAATCCAGCCCATATCCCACAGCAAACTCGTCTGGTATCTCAAAGCCCAGGAAATCTATTTTTACCCCGACAGTCCTTCTTTCAGGTTTGTCCAGCAAAGAACATACTTTGACTGAGCTGGCTCCCCTTTTAGTCAGGATTTCCTTAAGGTAATTCATGGTCATACCTGTATCAATAATGTCTTCTACTATGAGTACATCTTTGCCTTCCACACTGAAGTCCAGGTCTTTCATTATTCTAACTTCACCAGTTGAAACGCTCGACTTACCATAGCTTGATACAGCCATAAAATCTATGAATACTGGCATATCTATGGCTCTTGAAAGATCGGAAAGAAATATAACCGCTCCTTTTAATATTCCCACGAGGATGAGCTCTTTACCCCGATATACTTCAGAAATTTCTTTCCCGAGTTCCGCAACCCTCTTTTTTATGTCCCCTTCGCTTACGAGAACTTCTTTAATTGGATCCTTCAATGTTACGCCCTCCCATTATCCTTATCTTTTTATGTATGTTATTTTCAGTATGCGTTTAGTGGACTCAGATACCCTGTATTTATTATCCAGAGAATAACCAACGACCCATACAATTCCGTTTTCATCAGTTATAATTGGTATCTCATCTCTTTTTTCTCTGGGGACTTTCCTGTCGATGAGAAAGTCTTTTAGCTTTTTAGTTCCATCCATTCCGAATGGAGAGAATCTATCGCCGTCGTCTCTGGGTCTTAATGTGAAATCACCTTTAATGAGATCGAAATCTATAAAAGCCTCCGTACTTTTATTATATTTTGCAGGTATTGTGTCTGTCGTTTCAACCATTATATCCATACCCCATTCTGGTATATTATTGCGTCCTCTTTGCAATATTACACTGGGTAATTTATTCTTCTTTTTATCATAGGCAGCAATTATGAAGTCTCCATAAGATACTGCAGCAACAAGACTTCCCGGAAGGTTTATCTTAGTCCCAGTCTTATTCTCTTCAAATAGCTTTACCGCTGAATTAATATGTTTTTCTTCAATTCCATGGAGATGTCCCCTTTGTATCCTCAAAGCTTCTCTGACAAGCCTTTGTTTAATACCTGAAGATTCCTTCAAAAACTTGTCACCCTTAAAGATTATACTATTACCCTCATTATTTTTCACTATTAAATCAAATTTTTCATCCACAACATTCTGGATTATTTCCGTGTCGCTCCCCGCTGTTAACGACATCCTAAAAAGCCCATCTATTATATTTGGGTTGAAATTTTCTTCTATATAAGGTATAAGTTCGAGTCTTATCTTATTTCTGGCGTATACGGTCTCTAAATTTGTATGGTCTTCAACTGTTTCAATACTATTTTCTTCTACGTATTTTTCTACTTCATTTCTTGTTATGTTTAGAATTGGTCTGATTACATCCTCGACAACAAAACTCATTCCACGCATGCCGTCGATACCAGTTCCTCGCATTACTCGGAATAATAGAGTTTCTGCCTGGTCGTTTTTATTATGAGCTACAGCTACCTTGCCACCGCCATATTTCTTGAGTATGTCCCTAAAGAAACCATACCTGAGTATTCTCCCGGCTTCTTCTGATGATATTCCTAGTTCTTTCCCATAATCATTCATATTTACATTGATGGTGTGAAAGGGCAATCCTACTTCTTCTGCTACTTTCTTTACGAAATTCTGGTCTCTGTCAGCTAATTTCCCTCTTACGCCATGATTTACATGTGCAATTACAATGCTAAAGCCGAGTTCTTCTCTGATTTGAATTAGGCAGTGAAGCATTGCCATTGAGTCAGGTCCACCCGATACTGCTGCTACAACGGTATCATTAGGTTTAATCATATCGTATTCTCTTATATTTTCTCTGACTCGTAGGAACAACTCGCCACCTCCTGAAACAAGACTGTAAGTTAATATACCCACCAATTAAAATTTATCTACACAAACATAAAAAACCGGTAGAACCGGTTTTATTAATCGTAGCTGCTAAACTTTTTACCTCTCGCTCCATAGCCCTTTCTGCCGTCTTTACTCTTAATCTGATCCATTTTTTCGCTACTGTCCTTTAGGTAACTGCTGAGCATGTCTTCAAATGACATACTTCTCTGTCTATCTTCCTGCTTGCTCCAGTCTATCTCGGCTGGTTTGCTAGTCTTTGGCTTCGCCTGCCTTACAGACAAACTTATTTTCCCATCGGAAGATATTGACAATACCTTTACTTTAATTTTTTGATCCTTTTTTAAATAATCGGATACTTTTTCAACATAATCATGGGATACTTCTGAAATATGTACCAGTCCACTTTTGCCTTCCGGCAACTGAATAAAGGCACCAAAATTGGTTATCCCTGTTACGGTACCCTCTACTATTTCTCCAACAGATACGGGCATAGACAAACATTTCCTCCTTAAAATTTGTGTTAATATATAGAGAGTATATATCACATATTTATTAAAGTCAATTACTTATCTTTGTCAAATACACCCTCTAAGCTATTCTCGGGATTGCTCTTGTCGATGTAGATTATTTCTCTTGGCTTAACCATTCCAAGTTCATCCCTGGCAACCCTTTCGACGAATTCCAGTGTTCCACTATTTTCTATCTGCCCTTTTATATCTTCTATTGAAGCCTCTAGTTGTTCAACCTTATCTCCAAGGTTGGACTTTTTTGCTTCCAATGAATCCATCAGTTGCTTCTGATGGCTCATCTCTGAAAATAGATACAAGAGAAGCAGAAGTATTAATACGTGGTGAATTCTGATTCCTTTTTTATGCACTTTTTTCTTACTCATTCTACAGCACCACCTTCACAGCAGAAATCGTCTACCTTTTTATTATCTCATGTTTTTAGTCTATTTTCAAGCATTATACTACTCGATTACCTTGTACAATGATGTCGCACCGTCCTTGCCGACAGACTCTTTTACATCTATTACTTCCAGTTTCATTTCGCCGCTACCAAATCTAATGTTAATTATATCTCCGACTTTAACCTCATCACCAGGTTTAGCTGTCTTTTCGTTAATTGTCACCCTGCCCTG
Organism: Gudongella sp.; assembly: GCA_034004165.1. GTDB lineage: Bacteria > Bacillota > Clostridia > Tissierellales > Tissierellaceae > Gudongella. The sequence goes on from JAVEXI010000046.1 coordinate 10,453, forward strand.
TTCGCAGGCTTCCTTGGCAACAGTTCGTCTCTTGATTATCCTTGCTACCTTAAGATATTTATCTATTCTCATGTTTCCCTCCAAAAAAAAATCAGGTCATAGACCTGATTTTTATTTTTTCTTTCCTTTTTTTGTTACGTTTACACTTTCTTTAAGTGCTTTACCCGCTTTGAATACCGGTGCTTTAGAAGCTGGAATCTTAATAACTTCTTCAGGATTTCTTGGGTTTCTGCCTTCTCTGGCTTTTCTTTCCCTTACCTCGAATGTGCCAAAGCCAACCAGTTGAACTTTATCTCCTGCTGCCAGAGACTCCTCTACAGCCTTCATAAATGCGTTCAATGCAGCCTCTGCATCCTTCTTTGTAAGCTCGCTTTTTTCCGCTATGCTAGCGATTAATTCAGCTTTGTTCATTAATGATTCCTCCTTGTTTTTTATTTGCTAGTGTATTCGCAATACTTGAGTCCACATTCAGCAAACTTCATTCTTCAGATTTAGCCTTTTCCCATAGGTCATCCAACTCTCGAAGATTCATGTCTTCCAGAAGTATACCCATATTTTCAGCCATATACTCCATCTTTTTCAATCTTTTTGTGAATTTTCCAATGGTTCTGTTAAGTGCGACCTCAGGATCCACCTTCAAAAACCTCGACAGATTGACCACAGCAAAGAGTAAATCGCCTAGTTCTCCTTCCGTATTCAGGCTTCCCGCACCACTCTGGGAGTAAGCATCCATCACTTCTTCAAGCTCTTCTCTGACTTTGTCCAGAGGTCCATTTATGTCGCTCCAATCAAATCCAGCTGCGGCTGCCTTCTCCTGCATTTTAAAGCTCCTCATGAGTGCAGGTAGTCTGGGTATGTTTTCCAGTTTCTCTGTAAGGGTTGAAATGTTCCTATTTTCGTACTTAATCTTATCCCAATTATATACTACTTCATCTGAATTAGCTACATTTTTTTCAAAATAAACGTGCGGATGCCTTGTAATTAACTTGCGTGCGAGGTTTGAGGTGACATCAAATGGGTAGAATTCGCCATCTTCATATCCAATTTGTGTATGAAACAACACCTGAAGCAGTAAATCTCCCAATTCTTCGACTATATGATCAGGATTTTCTTCCTCTAGTGCTTCTACGAGTTCGTACGCCTCTTCCAAAATTGCCTGCCTAATACTTAGGTGATCCTGTTCCATATCCCAGGGGCATCCGTCCTCACTTCTGAGCTTTGCCATTATGTCTGTTACGTCTTCAAACGAATACCTTTCTCTTTTGTGACCTCTTAGTCCTGGAATCATTAAGCTTGTGAGGACTCCTATCTCACCTGCCATGTCAATTTCTGAAAGCATAATATGCTCTATAAGCTCATCTTTAAGACCTGCATTGTGTACTAGGCATACCATGTGCTCGTCTCCATAGACTTCAGTAAGTACTGTTTTAAGATCTGAAGCTATTCTCTTATTGTATATCTGGGTAATAATAGTGTCGTTTCTTATGGTTATATCTGTCATCTTTAAGTCTGACCCATCTAGAATAGTCAATCCTTCGACTGGGTCTATGCCAGTAGCTTCCAGGAGTGGCTCGATAAAGCTCATTCCAGATACCAGCTTTACTCTGGTATCACCAGAGTTTTCCAGAAGAAGCCTGACAGTTTTTTCAGCTACCATTGGATTTCCTGGGACGTAATAATTTATTGATCCATGAATCTTTGCTTCTTCCATCATCCTTTTTGCAATAGACTCATAAACCTCTTCAAAAGTATCCCCCGTTTCATAGTAGTCATCCAGAGCAGTGTAGTTTATATTGTTTTTTCTGAAGTATTCAACGGCAGGATGCTTCTCTGTCCTCAAGAAATGAGGTCCTTTTCCTGAGATTATTTCAACAGCATCAAGAGTTAGAGAACCGGTCGATCCTGGCCCCAATCCTACGACTATTATCTCTCCCATTTTTCTCTCCTTAGTGTAACTCATTTATTTTCTTCCAAATTTTGCGAGGAACTTCGATGCTCTTTCGCTCTTTGTTATCATCGCAAGATCTTCTTGCGTTATGGTTCCAGTTGCCAGTAAAAGAATTCCGTACACTATCACTCCTACTCCCACAGCGCCAAGTGTAGCCAATTTATCAGATGTTGCAACAGCTAATACGTGAAAACTCAGCCTTGCCGTGACAGCCATACCAATAGAAGATGCTAGAGGCTTTATGAGTATTTTTCTTAAGTTCAGATTTGCATTAGCGATTTTAATGACATAATAAAAGTCCAAAGAAGAAGCAATCATATATGCAGTAACAGTACTTATTGCCGCTCCCTTTACATTTATCGCAGGAATTCCTGTAAGTACATAAGTCAATATTACTTTTGCAACAGCTCCAATAAAAAGATTTCTTACTGGTATTATAGGCTTCCCAAGTCCTTGCAAAATTGCAGTAAGAGCTTGTACCAGAGTAAGGAAAACAACTCCCAGTGACAGGTAAGTCAGAATATCTCCTGTGCTCGCAATTACAGAAGGCTCATTGTTAAAGTACAAAAGAGCTATGAGTGGCTTTGCCAGCACGAACAATCCTAATGCAGATGGCAACCCAATTAATAGAGTCATTCTTATTCCTGAAGATATTATTTCGCTAAGTTCTTTTTTTGATCTTCTAGCACTCGCAGTGGAAATAGCAGGTACCAGGCTCATGGAAATTGCAATGGAAAATACCTGAGGTAGGTTTACCAGGGTCTGTGCCATACCCTT
>JAVEXI010000047.1:0-12871 GCA_034004165.1 Gudongella sp.
GCAATAAGTTCAAACAGCGTAAAAGAAATATCCTCTCTCTTGTGCCCGTCAATAATAAAGGACTTAAACCTGTTCTCAAACCCTGAAAGATTGACCCAACCGTCAGCAATATTAAAGTTAAAATCATTGGTAATGAGTCTGCCTTTTGACGAATCAGCCTCCATTTCTGAGCCACTGGGAAAACCATAGCCCATTGCAACACCAGTTCTATCGACTAATTGTCCAATGCTTATATCGAGGCTTCCTCCAATTACCGTAGTATATAGGTTATCTCTTTCATTTCTGACAGAAATAAGCTCTGTGGTTCCTCCTGAAATGTGCAGAAGTAGAAATTCTGAAAGCTCTGGTTCATCTATCAACACACAGGCAGCGTGTCCTTCCTGATGGCTGAATTTTTTAAGAGGTACGCCCAGTGTATGAGATATGACTTCGCCAAACTTTGCCCCTGCTAAAAAAACAGGCATATACGAGTCAATTTCATTTCTAGGTCTAAAACTTACACCTACGGCAGCAATATTTTTGCCATTTATTGCTGTTTCTTTATAAAGTTGTGAATAGTTCTTTACATGTTGAAAGAGAGCCTCTTGTTGCCTGAGCCCTCTGTCGCCTTTTTTTACCTCAAGGAGTTTTCTCTTGTCTGCAATCACATTGCCTAAACCATCCACGACAGCTACAGATGTGGTGTAATTGCTTGTATCAATCCCAAGATAAACATTATTCATCCTCAAGACCCCGCACAATCCCTCCAAGAACTCCATTAACGTATTTATATGAATCCTCTGTGCTGAACTTCTTAGTTATCTCTATTGCCTCGTTAATTGAAACCTCAACAGGAATGTCTTCCCTGAAAAGAATCTCGTAAACGGCAAGTCTGAGAGTCGCAAGATCAACTCTTGCAAGCCTTTCAATCGTCCAGTTTTCAAGTTGTTTTTGAATAAGCTCGTCAATCTTTTCAAGATTATCATAAACACCCTGAACAGCCAGGCGTATATATCCAGCTTCAGAGCTTTTAAACTCAAAATTTTCAATAAAGTCCTCTATAACTAACTCGTCGTTCTCCCCATTGGTGTCTATTTGAAACAGAAGCTGCATAGCACCTTCTCTAGCCTGCTTTCTTCCCATAATCTGCTCCTTTAATCTATCTGACTTACTTTGTCTCCTGTGGCTCTTTATCCTGCTTACTTTTACCAATTCCATCAATAAATACATTGATTTCTGTTACAGTCAGATCAGTCATAGACTCTATAGCCTCTTTAACCTTCTTCTGAACTTCAAGGCCAACCTCATTAAGCTTTGCTCCATAAGATAACAGAAGATGCAATTCAACGAAAACCTCGCCTTCGTTTACATCAGCTTTTATGCCCCTGGTCGTGCTCTTCATGCCCAGAAGCTCGGTAATTCCTCCGCCGCTCATTCCAGTAACGCCTTCAACCTGAGAGGCAGCCATTCCTGCTATAGCAGCAATTACATCGTTAGAAATCTTAATTGTCCCATTTTCTATATCTTCCATGTGGAATTTGTCGCTCATCTCAACACTCCTTCAAACTGTTATATGCGTATTATATCAAAGGCAGATAGCCATTACAACTGCCCATTTGAACATGAAAAAAGCCTAAAGCAGAGCTTTAGGCTTGTGGTTCCTATTCTTCGTCGTCTTCGTCTTCAAAGTACTCTTCGCTGTGTCTGTGGCCGCAATCGCAACCTTCGTCATCACAGCAGTCGTCAAAATCGAAATCGAAGTCATCATCAAAGTCAAAATCTTCTTCGTCTCCGTAGATGTCGTCCTCTACGTCTGCAAGGTCTTCGTCGATGAAGTTAACATATTCTTCTAAATCAACTTGATCCTCAACAACTTCTTCCATAACCTCTGCAAATTCCTCAAAGGTTTCGACCATAGCCAGAAGGAGTTTACCTTCTTTAGTGGATTCGTCGATTCCCAGTCCGTCTGCAAGGCCTTTAAGGTATGCTACCTTTTGAAATAAATATTCCATTTTTACCCCTCCTCTATACTCTGGACAGATACTCTCCAGTACGTGTATCAATTTTTATTCTGTCACCAATGTTCACAAATAGTGGAACACTGATTGTAACCCCAGTCTCAACTACAGCTTGTTTAGTAGCTCCCTGTGCCGTGTCGCCTTTAACACCTGGCTCAGTTTCTGTTACTTCAAGCTCAACAAAATTTGGAGCCTGAACGTCGAATGCCTTTCCTTGGAAAAACCTAATCATTGCAGTGTCGTTTTCCCTGAGGAATTTAATAGCTTCTTCAACAGACTCGTATTGCAACGGAAGTTGCTCGTATGACTCAGTGTCCATAAAGTAGTACAGCTCTCCGTCTGAATAAAGGTATTGCATTTCCTTTGTCTCTATAACAGCCTTCTCAAATCTTTCAGTTGGGTTGAAAGTTATATCTTTAGCTCCACCTGAAATGACGTTCTTTATCTTGGCGCGGACAAAAGCAGCCCCTTTTCCCGGTTTAACGTGTTGGAAATCAATGATTTGCCATACTTCTCCATCCATGACAAACGTGATACCCTTTCTAAAATCCCCTGCTTGTATCAAGCTTTTCCCTCCTATTCTTAAGCCGCTTAGAAAGCGACTGACATACCTATATAACAATTATATCAGTATTACAGACACCTAACAAGCTAAAATTTGCGCCAAAGTTTCCTTTAGTAAACCTTGATATAATCGATAACAGGCTTGTACATACCCGGAAGAAACATCCCAAGCTGACCGACGAGATCGTCAGCGCTCTTTATGGTGCAGACGGACTGGTCAAAGTCCAGATTTGTATCAGATATAATCTTTCCTAATAGCTTAAGATGAGCACCCTCTTCAATTATTAGATTGCCGCCTCGTATGATAATAATTCCATTAAAGAAAAAATCAGATTTGATGACAATATCACCTTCAACGTATAGAATTCCCTTAGATGAGATAATACTGCTTTTGTTGTCAATAATAAGTTGATTTAAACTGTCATTCTCGCCTTTAATTACCTCTAATAAAATATACGTTGGTTTCGTAATTGTATATTTATTGTAATAGCTGCCTGGCCCAAAGACTTCAAAGACATAGTCATAGTAGCCAGTTCCCTTTTTAAACAAAACACTTTCAGCCCCTACAGTTGATAAGTAAATAGAACTACTTCCAAGGGTTTCAGTATTAATAAAGCCTGGTAGACTGTCGAAAGCAATATTTAACCTTTTCTTCTCTGTTTCATCCAATAAATCAGGATATATAATGTTCTTTTCGTTGAAATATATTGGGTTTAATCCACTTCCAACCACCTGAACATTGGTGTGTTTTAGCTTAGAATTTTCAGAAGGACTAAACTCCATTGTGACCATATCTCCATCGGAACAAACATTACAACTAATCTTCTCTTTGCTTCCAAGTTCTTCAGCAGTAATATCCTGTGGCTGCTTAGTTTCAACGGACTTTAATATCTTTTCAGCAATTATCTCTGGAAAGTCACCGTTTTCTCCGCTATATAGTATTCTGTTTACCTCATTTTCGTACCTGTGCTGATATATTATCCTGTCCATAAGGGCAGACTGTATTCCTGCTTCAAAGACAGCCATTTGCAGGCTGTATGTAGTCAGAATAAAAACAACTGTCATCACAAGGAGCGAAATAATTATGACTGAACCTCTGCTGTCCTTACGTATCACCTTTAATCACACGCCCCTTTATGCTGACTGAAGTAGTATAGCTTTTAATTTTGCCATTTGGTAGTGAGAAGCTAATCTTAAGGTCGATAATCTCAAGCTCTGTGTTCATACTAGTACCACTAATTGAAACAATACTATCAGAAATATTATTGTGTCCTGCAAAGTCATTGTATAAAGGCATAGAGCCTTCAACAACATCACAGGCAACCCTCCTAATATTCCCATCTCCCAAGTAATACATAATGTGTTTATCTTGATTTACCATAACAAACCCAAAGTTGTCAGGATACTTTTGCTTTAGTCCTTCTACTATTCCTACTGGGTAGAAGCCATCTGCCCTTTTGATTTCATCGATAATGTATTCATATGTGTATATTGCTGTGATAAGGCCGTTGTCTTCGTCTTCAACCATTTTGGTAGTTATTGTTGAAAGATGCAAAACGGAGAACAGACCCGAAATAACGATTGATGCTATACCTAATCCAACAATAATCTCAATGAGGGTGAATCCCCTCGAACTTTCTGCTGATTTCACAACAAACCTCCAAGTCGTCAATTTCCTTTGATGACAAACATAAATCCAATAAGAGATATTCTCCAGTGTACTCTAAAAGCTCTAAATTATATGTGTATTCTTTTGATCCTGTTTCACGTATTGAATCTGAATACTTTCCTGTATTTATAACACGATCAATAATATCGAGCATTTCGTCAGAGTCACTGTTGATATGTTCTGCAATATATTCACAGAGGTATGTCATTTCAACTCTCTGCTCAGCTCTTGTAAGACTGGTTTTTGACATGATGATTGCAGGCAGACTTGCTGTCGCAATCAGACCTAAAAATGTAAGGCCTAATAGCACTTCTACGAGGATAAAACCTCTGCCCTTCACTTAAATCACCTTCTTAAGTTCTATCTTTGCTGCTGCAACTGGTATCGTAATCTGATAGTATTCGCCTGATCTGGTCTTAAAGGTTATAGTTTCAGATACGCTTGTTCTTCCAGTGGTTGCAAATTGAATTGTATCGTATAAACAGCCAGTTATAACGACACCGTTTTCAAGTTTAACATCTTTAAAAACTTTCCCTTCACTATCTCTAATCTTATAGCTGTTCTTTGAAAGATTAAACTCCATAGTAACGGGATCTTTCTCTGTAACAGCGATATTTCTCGCATATAATATGTCTTTGTAAAGGTACTTTATCTCCTGCTTCTCTCTAATGGTTGCAATAATAGATAATCTGGGCACAGCAATCGATAAAAAGACAGAAAGAAGAGCTGCTATTACTAGCAGCTCAATCAGGGTAAATCCCTTTCTTTTACTTTTTAATATCTCCATTCGTTGACCTTATACAGCATATAAGCAACCTCTGCTCTGGTGATCTTTCTGTTGAGATCTAAGAAGCTCGGCGACCTATACTGTTTGTCATACATCATCTGAGTCGCTATGTTGTTCCAGCGGAACATTGGGTCTCTTAAAACTCTTCCCATGATCAGTTCCACCTCATAATATGAAATTGGATTAAACGGTCTGAATGTCCTGTCAGTATAGCCCAGTATATACTTATTGTTTAGGCCATAACTTATAATACGATCGTAGGTGCTAAACGTCTGATAATCGTTGAAGTATGTTGCACTCGCAACGTAGTTTGGCAGCACCCAGTTTTCTATCCTTGATAACAGAATCAAGAACTCAGCCCTCGTAATATTTTGTTCTGGTTTGAAAGTTCCATCCAGTGCAGTGTTGCCAGGATATCCAAGGATAACTCCACGTCTTACCATGGTTTCAATCTCGTCCTTAGCCCAGTGGAATCTTACGTCAGTAAGAACTCTAACGCTATTGTCCATAAATACGGCGTAAACGCTCTCCCTATTTGAAAGAGTATCTGGAGCAACCTGTGTGCTTATAACGCCATCGCTTGCAACTGATGGCAGATAGTACCATTTTTCGTTGATAAATTTATATATACCTGCCTTTAAGCTATCACCGTAATATGGGAAGCTTAGCGTGATATATTTGTCCTTTTCAACAGTTACAGCTGGATTATCCAATAGTACCCTATATAACTCAGAGGCCCTAACTGCGGTACCTAGTTGATAATAATTAACATTCATTGTATCAATGGTCATGTGAGTCGGCATATAGAATGTTCCTGGTTCTATTTCAACCCTAATACCTGGATCAGGAATTCCAGTAAACAGACCATTTGCTGTTAGTATTCCACCTTTAGCCGTTATAAATTCTGATATGGTCTTATTAACAGCCTGACTGCCTGAAAGACCTCGGTATGTCTTGTTGTAATCCAGCATATACTGATTTCTATAACCTTCTACAAAAGCATCTCTGTATTCAGGAGCAAGATTTCGAAGTCCAAATTTATCTAAGATCTCCCTTTCACCTAACATGTCTCTCTCATAGTTCATTCTGAGTTTGGCTAGATAATCTTTTTGAGCGTAAGCTGTACCTTCTTTACCTCCAGCAGCAGCTCCGTTTTTAAGACCTTCATCCATGTCCTGTTTTGCAGGTTCTAAAAGAGCTTTTTCGTAAGCTTCTTCATAACCTGCTCTAAATCCAGCTCTAAATTGATCCACAAAACTGTCTTCATAAGCTGTAGTCATTGAACCTAGATTGAATTCTCTAATTATAGATCTGTCCGAAGGCATAGCCTTGCTCCAATTTGACTTTGCACCTCTATAAAAATCTTCTAAAGCAGCTGTCTGTCCCATGCTTCGACCAATAGCTTCAGCGTAATTTGTCTTAATATTGTCTTTTAATCTATCATTATAGCCTCTGACAAACCCAGTACCATAGTCAGTCTTATAAATATCCTCATCGCCCACGTCATATTTATCGGAATCGACCATTGATTTAAAAGCATCGTAGGCATCTCTTCCATCATAATAATCTGGATAGTCTGAGAAAAAATTGCCTGATCTTGCATAACCAGCATCATAATCAGCTTCTGCCGCATATACACCCATTGGCAATACAAGGAGTGCAAATGCTATCATTAAAAATACTAACCATTTCGCTTTCATTTTCACTCCTCCTTATCTCTTCACTAATGCCAGTATCTTACCAACTGGTAGTATTTGACCAGTCTTCATTTCATTATTCTTCAAAATCTCACTTGCATACTTTTCAGTTCCATATACTTTACGTGATATTCCTGATACAGTATCGCCTGGCTGAACTTCGTAGAAAATGAACTCTTGAAGTGGTACGTATTCATCGCCTACAGATTCACCGTAGTGTTCACTATAAAATGCTTCAAGCTTATCAAATATTAGAACTCCAAAGTCATCCTGAGCTTTACCTACTTCATAGTATAGGTGAGTAATCTTAAGCGGATATCTTGAAGTATCACCAGGCAGAGGTACAGATACCTTGCCCCAACCTATCCAAGGAACTCCTGTGGATATGGTCATACTTGCATCGTTACCGTTCTGGTCTATGGCTTTAATACCTATATTACCTGGAAGGTAGTTAAATGAGTATACGTAAATATACATCTCTGATGGTGGGAATCTCAATTCAATATTCTGACTTGAAATGTCCACATACGCTCTGTTTTCTTGATCAAGACCAAGAATTCTGTATTCCAGTCTCATTCCATATCTTCCATGCTGTGCAATAGTCGATGGAACAGCAGAACCTATTACAAGTGGATGAGAAGGTATAAATTCGTAATTTCTAATCTCAAAACTGTGTAATATATCACCAGTAGGTTCAGGTATTGTAATCTCTCCATCTGGATCACCAGGTTCTTCATTAGTTCCACCTGTTGGTGTATCAGAAACAAACCCTGGGAAGCTTCCGAATAAAGTATCGATATTTGGATTATCGGTAACTTCAATCGGAATAACGTTTGGATCAGCTTCTGCCAGTCCTTCAACACTGTATACTTTTACATTCATATTACCATTAAGAGCTGAGTCGTCCACTCTGTCCAAAGATAATGAATCTATCATCATTCTACGTGGGCTTAGTTCAATTGCCCTAATCATTTCTCTTATACCATCATAATTCCCTGAAAAAGGTACGGATATGCCCATATTAGCTACATCCATATCGGAAATGTTTTCAATGTCTGGTCTAGAGAAACCATAGTCAGCTATCTCAACCTGTTCCTCTGGCAGCATATCGTTAAGCAGATATATTATCTGTGCCTGGTCCAGAGTTGGGAAGTAATATGAAAGGATTTCATCTTTTTCTACGTTCAATTGCTCCCATTCTGCCTTAATGTCGTTTTCACGTCTTAAGACTGAATTCATTTCTGCAATTTTAGTTTCATATTCCATTCTGTCTACCTGGAGAGATTGTATTTTCTCCTGCTGTTTCATAACAATAAATTTATTGCCAGCCCAAACAACGAGTACAATGGCAAGCAGAGCCAAAAGAGTCTTTTCAGTTGCGGTCAAGGGTCTGGTCTTTATCTTAGGCAATCTTCTCTTATTGTTTTCCATCTGCCATCGCCTCCCTCAATGTCGCATCCATCGAAAAGCTAAAGTAGCTCTCAACTTCAGAAATATTTGATACAAAGACATCTGAAACGACTGATAATTGTGAAAGACCTCTTGCAAATTCTGCTACAGAGTACTTGTCTTGTGATAGCCCAGAAAGTGACATACTGCTTTCATTTACATTGAAATTCTGTAAAAACACTCCTTCTGGCAACTTAGAGTTAACATCATACAAAAGGTTTTCTCCAACTATGTCTCTTGCCTGGATGTTCTGGTCTAACTGTACAATTCTATCAACTTCTTCTCTGAACTGGTTAGTTTCCTGTTCAAAGACTTTAATTTCTTCAACTTTTTGTACAGTCTTTGGATCTTCAGCTACCTGGCGAAGACTTGCCACTTCATTCTTAAGTGCATTTATCTGCACCAGATTAAGAATTCCAAGTGCAGCAATAACGAGGATAGAAAGAATGAGTAAAACATATAAAACTATAAGTTTATTAAATCTGAACTGTCTCTTCTCGAGAAACGGTTCAAAAAAGTTAAGATCTCTCATTTCTTCACCTCGCTCTGCCTGATCAGCCCGCCTATGGCATTGGCATAAACATTCAGGTCTTTGTCAATCTGTATGTTTTCCAAATTTCTTAAGACAACTGCATCGATGTCAAAGAAATCTCTAAACAGTTTTTCAACCCCATTCAACCTGGAAAGTTCTCCATGTATCAGAATCAGATTAATCTCATTACTCACTTCTCTGGTCTTATAATACCTAAAAATCATTTCAATTTTATCCAGTAGTGCGTAAAGAGATTCTTTAAATGCTTCGTTTACACTGTTTTCAACAGGGTCTTCAACACCTTTTCTGTTTAGGTCCTCAGATTCTGCTATATGCCTTTTTGCATCTTCAACAGACATAGTGGCTTTATCTGAAACTGAGTCGTAAACCTGTGCAAGACCCTCTTCAATCACCCTCGTAATCCTAATTATTCCATCGCTAATTATAGTAAGGGCGGTTGACTCTCTTCCTACCTCCAAACAAGCGATGGTCTTTTGCGATGGATAGTTTTTATTAATAACGCCACCGCTCGCAATGAGCTTTCCTATTGCATTACCCTGATAGTCTAGAACTTCAGGCTTAAGGTTGGCATCCTTAAGAAGTGTTAAGTGTGAAAGAATAGTGCTTCTTGGAATCCCAATAAGCATTAGAAGCAGCTTTTCTGCTCCATCTTCCACTCTGGATCCAATGTTCAGGTATTTGACCACATAGTCCTCTGGATTAATGGGTATGTACTCTTCAATCTGGTAGTTTATTATCCCTTCTATTTCTTCTTTTGAAACTCTAGGGAAAGTAACCTCTCTCATGATTATCTTGGAAGAGTTAACAACCGCATAAGTATCCATCTGGCCTACGCCATACATCTGAAGTCCTGTAGTCAGAAGATAGCTGAGCTGGTCCATGTCGTTTATCTCGCCATCTGAATAGAGACCCGTCGGCATTTCCAGTTCAAAGTTCTTTTCAACAATAATCCCCTTTTTAGTGTTTCTGCCGACAACGCACCTTATTGTCTCTGAGTTGAAGTCCAGGCAAAGTTTCTTGCCATTCTTAGAAAAGTTCAATTTGTCATCCTCCTCTCTGCTTGAATATTTTGCGCTATAAGAAATTGTCAAAATATAATTGCCAGGTATGCCATCAATATCTGATCACCTAAGAAATATGTCAGATAGAAGCCAAGAATAAGAAAAGGGCCGAACGGTATTGCATCTTTGCGTGTCTTTAATTTCGTTGCAAGAAGAATTAAAGAGATAATTGCACCAAGTACAAACGACAGCATAATACAAAGCAATACACTTTTCCAACCCAGGATAAAGCCAATCGCCGCAACCAAGGTTACATCCCCACCTCCCATACCACCTTTGGATACGAGTATGATTAATAAAAATATCAAAACAGGAATTAACGCACCTAAAAAACTGCCCAATATATCAAAGCTTACGCCGTAAATCAACCAGTCTGCGGCTCTATATAAAATTGAAAGTATCAAAATAGACAGCACCAGAACATCTGGAATAATTTGCTCTTTATAATCTATAACTGCAATTACAAGCATTACAGAACTTAAAAGAGCCATAAACAGAAACTCAGTGCCAAAAGACAATATGTACAACAAAACAATATATGTAAAAGCGTTAAAAAACTCGATTATCGGATATTGCGAACTTATCTTAGTACCGCAATACCTGCACTTACCCTTTAATGAAAGGTAAGAAAACAAGGGTATATTATCGTACCACTTTAGTTTATGATCGCATACTGGACAATGGGAGCCCGGGAAGACAATGCTCTCATCCCGAGGAATCCTGTAAATTAGAACATTTAAAAATGAGCCTACAAGCAATCCATAAACGAACACTAAACTATATACGATCATAGCGACCTCTCAAAGCGAAATCAAAACAATTATGAGTTAATTATACCCTAAAAATGGCGATTTGTCACTAAAAATGCATACAAATCAAAATATTCTGTCATGTTTTGTGGCAATTAAAAAATTAAGGGGCAACTATAAAGTTGACCCTTAAAATATTAAATATTTCTACTACTCTACGATAAGCTTGTAAGTCATTTTAATCGTTGGATTAGCAATTGTAGAGCCCTCAATTTCGTATGTGCCAGGCATACTGATATCATAATTGCCATTCCAAGACATTGAAACGTATTTTTCATAACCTCTTGACATTTGAGCTATTACGGAAGATGGAAGCTCAAACGGTGAATTAACAGCTATCGTAGTCGTAATGTCTTCGATAGATTCAATATCTCCCATTACTATAGGCGTTCTATACTTTTCTGTCAGATATTCCTCAATTTTTTCGTACTGTTCTCCGACTGGTTCACCAGAATAAATTAGCATCTCTGCTACGTCCACTGGAGAACCGCCAATCGTAAAACTATTGTTATTTGAATTAAATGAATCTTTTTGAATAACCCAGTTTTGTGAACCATCACTAGCTTACGGAATTGAAGCATTAAAACTTTGAGAACCATTTTTCAAGTATAAAGTTTGTCCTTCTGTTCTATTGTAAATAACAGAAATAACAGTTATCTTTTTGCCACTGGTTCCCTGTCCAGTTAAACTTAAAGTCTTGCCTGTATCAAATCGAACGAATTGCCCTACATAGCCATAACCTACTTCAGTTCTCATAACTACTGGTCTGTCACTAGCAGTACTATTAGATGCACTCTCATTAATTGTAGTTTTGCCAATAATGCTTGAAATATCATTCCATTTAATAACTGTCTTGTTTGATTGGTTTGCTTCTGTATTATCCAGCATATCAATATAATTGGCATCTAAGTGTGCAATTAAATTTTCTATTACTGGTAGACCTGAAATAAACAACGGTTTAGAAAACAATTGTACGCCAAGCTTTCCTGATTTCGCCGCAGGTGTAACTGCAAAGACAACGTGCCTGCCTGCATAATCACCAATATTTGATGCTTTAGTTTCACTAGTACCAAATTTATTAATCGTCTTATTTTCAATCAATTCAAAATCTCTAGGGAAAATAGGGAAATAATATGAGTTGTCTCCATCATTCACATCAAAGCTTGAACTCTTTGGTAGTGGCATGTTAAACTCTGAGCTTGAAACAAACCACTCTGATTGATTCAATAGGTGATCCCACTTATATTCAACTTTATTGTTAAAATTCCCAAGCAGATTAAAATCACCTAACCCATATGCGTAATCAACATTGTTAGTTCCTTGTCGCAAGTACAAATTTAAATATTCTAATTCAACCAATTCAAGTGGATCAGTTTTTAAAGTAGATACCAAGGTATAATACTCTCTGTTATCATATTCACTGGAAATTTCGTAATATTTAACTTTGATTCCGCCACCGCCAAGTCCAGAAGCAAATAGGCTCTTTTCTTTTTCTGTAAGACCAGCTTCGTCTCCCTTAGCCTCGTCAATAGCCAACTCTATGGCTTGTTGTGCCAGAAAGACATCTTCGGTTATCCTCTTAGTGCTGTTTAAATAACTATAATGGCCTGTCAGTGCACCTAAAAAAGAAACACTGATAATCCCTAGCACAGCAAGAGAAACTATCACTTCTATTAAGGTGAAGCCTTTATTGTTATTCATACAATCACCTACTCACCCTTTTTAATCTGCGGACCTGCTGCCAACCAGAAGTCTGCCATTATGTCTGTGGCTATATTTTTAAATATTTCATCAAGGTTAAAGTTCGTACTGTTATAAACATATCGGTTTTTCGGCTCAGTATCAATACTGTCACCTATATCTTTTATGCTGTTTGTTAAAGTGCTCGCATAACCGATAATATAACTTTTTATACCTGCGCCTTCTTCAAAATCTTTAATATATTGACCCATAGCATCAATATAATAATTGCCAATTAACGCTAAGTTGCCATTTGCGCCTGTTTCCTCTTTACCATTTCCATCGATAAGAAGAATGCTAAAATCATCGTTTTTCTTTCCATATTCGATTATATTGCCTTTAAAGCTCTCATTTTTATTATAATTACTACCACTCTTGTAATAAATAGTTCCATTGTAATAATCGTTTTCTTTCAATGAGTCATCTTTTGGCTTATAGTCAATTCTCCTATTTATAGTTATATTACCATCTGGTAAGCCATCAAAGCTTCCATCAAATTCCCAATTCGTCTTCCATTCGAATCTAGTATTAGATAAACTCTTTTT